>JAENVV010000299.1 GCA_016650365.1 Acidimicrobiia bacterium | reverse complement strand
GGTAACGATGCGGTGGCCGCAGAAGCCCTGACGATTCTCAACAATGACGAGACCGTCGTCACCCCCTACAAACGTGACTTCATCGCGCCGACCCTGGCCAAACTCGAAGCCCGGATGTCGAAGGCGGAGTGGGCGGCTGCCACCGCCCGGGCTGAATCGGCGGCCGCGGATCGACTCGCCGCCCTCCTCGGCTTGTCCTAGCCAGTCGTTGACTAGCCAGTCGTTGAGAGGTCCGGTCGGGTGATTCGGCGGCTTCGCTAGCCGGCTACTCGCTCGCTTCGGCCATTGGGTTGATGCCAAGTTGCTGAAACATGGTCAGCTGGTTCAGGTATTGCCACTCTTCGGCGATTTTGTTGCCCTCAAATCGGACAAATAGAGCTTCGGATAGTTCGAATTTCTTGTTGGTTGGGGGGATTCCCATGAGGTCGCCGGTGTGCACGCCGGAAAAGAAAACCCGACAGGCGAACAAGTCTCCCTCGCCGACGATCTCATGGACAGATGAGTGAAGATCGGAAAAGGCTCCGAGCATCATCTGACTGTATTGCTTGAATTCCGTTGCGCCGTTCATCTGTTGACCAGAGGCGAGGTGACCAACAAAGTCATCAGTGAGGACTTCGTCGTACAGGGCGTCACCGTCGTCCAGTGAGGAATGAAAACGCCGGATCACTGCTTTTCTCTCATCTGCCGACATGGCTCCGCTTTCTCAGGGTATGCGATGACTGTACCGGTATTTCCGGTTCGACGTTCGGGCGCCCGATGACGACAGATGCGGCGGTTGAGAATGAGCCTGCCTACGTCGGACCCGGCAACTAGTAGGTGAGCAGTTGGCTGAGCGTCTCGATCAGGTCGGGTGCGGTGTACACCTGCCGGGGTCGGCCACGGGTTTTTGCACGCCGGGCGAAGGCCCGTCGGACGAGAACGCCCTGGTCTTCGAGCCTTCCCAACGCCCCGTGCGCCGTTTGCGAGCTGACCTGATATCGCTCGATCACCGAAGCGGCATCGACCAGTGGGAAGGCGGGCAGGTCGTCGATTATCCGGGCGGCCACGGACGCACCCCGGGTCCTGGCGCGCGAGCGCAGATGTTCAAGCGTCGCAGACGTCGCCCCGACCGCGACCCCCATCCAATTAACCGCCTCGATTACCGAACCGGACGCGAACTCGATCCAGGTGTCGAGGTCTCCGTCCTGGTAGGCCCGCAGCCCGGCGATGTACCGATCCTTGTCACGACTCCAAGGGATCGAGACGGGTACCGGCGAAGCCAGCCGAAGTCGTTGCACGAGCAGATGCTGAAGCAACATGCGCCCCACCCGACCGTTCCCATCGACGAACGGATGGATCACCTCAAAACGGCCGTGAGCGATTAGCGCCTGCTGTAAAGGGGCGATATCGGAACGTGCGCAAAACTGTTCGAGGTCGCCCATGAGCGAAGGTATCTCGCCAGGTGCCGGAGGAATGAAGCTGGCCCGGCGGGGGCCCGACGCGTCCCCGCCAATCCAGTTCTGCTCCAACCGATACGCGCCGACGTGGTGGGGCTGCATCCGTGGAGACCCCTCAGTGAGGATCCGATGCCATCGGAGAAAGTCATCGGACTTCGGTGGCTTCGCGGTCGATACCGCGTCGCGCAGTGCATCAAGATTCCCGACGATCCTGGTTCCGATCTCGTCATCGACCTCGCCGGTTCCTGCGAATTCCGCCTCCAGTACTCGGCGTGGCCCCGCAGTCAGACCTTCAATGATCGACGAAGCGCTGGACTCTGACCTGTATAGAACGGCCGCGATTCCAGCCAACGGCAGCGCTGGCAACGTTCCGAGTGCCCGCGACGCCTCAGCAATAGCCAGCGCTGCTTCCCCCGATAGCTTCATCTCCTGATGAGCGATCGGTTCCGCCGAATAGGGTTCGTAGGGATAACTTCTACCGAGATGATCGGTCCAAAGTTGTGTTGACATATTACCCTAATTTATCAACATAAGAGCTTGTTGTACAGATATAACCGGGCGTCGGCGTCTGACTCGGTTGGTCAGGATCAGCCTTGCCGGCGTTCTTCGGGTCAGGCGGACGACGGGTGAATCGGGTCGCGGCGGCGTTCGATGGTCAGGGCGGTTACCAGGACGGCGACGATGGCAGCCAACATGATGTTGGCGCGGATTTCGATCTCGGGGAACATCAACAGGCCGACGACTGCTGCTGCTACAACCCGTTCGACGAGGAATGGTCCGCCGACCCGGTTGACGACTCCCGACTGGGCGAGCATGGCCAGGCCGATCGACAAGGCGAGAAGCAGGCGGGTGAAGCTTTCGAGATGGTCGCCCGGATGG
>JAENVV010000298.1 GCA_016650365.1 Acidimicrobiia bacterium | reverse complement strand
GTGCCGGAGGACATTTCGGTCATCGGGTATGACGACATCGAACTGGCTCCTTATTTTGGGTTGACATCAGTCCACCAGCCGCTCTTCGAGTCGGGCCAGCTAGGAGCGGATCTTCTCATGGCTCTGTTGCGGCAAGAGGAAGTCGAGGACGTCTCGTTGGCGGTTTCGGTCGTCGAGCGAGACACGGTTGCCCGACTTTGACACGATGAACAGGTCTCAATGCCTGAGCTCTCTACCGCGTTAAATCTCAATTTGCCTAGGCTGACCCGAACCGGATCTTTTCTGGAATCGCATCGAAGTGAACAAACCTGGCCATGGAGTTGGCATGAAACGCGTCCTTGCAGTCGTGACAGCTATTGGAGTTCTTGGTGCTGGAGTCGCTCTGGCATGGTTCTATTCGAACGCAGATGCCGAGCCAAGCACCGACCTCACCGCACCGCCGATCGAGACGTCGTCGACGGTTGCGGCGGCCGAATCCACCCTGGCCCGACCGACGTCGTACATCATCTCGTCGGCAGAGTCGTCGGTGAGTTTCACGCTCAACGAAGAGTTGCGTGGTGCGGATGCCACCGTGGTTGGTTCAACGGATCAGGTCGCCGGAGAAATTGTGGTCGACTTTGATAATCCGTCAGCATCACTTCTTGGCGATGTTGTCGTCAATGCCCGAACATTCGCGACCGACTCGAACAATCGGAACCGGGCCATTCGGGGAATCATCCTCAATACCGACACGTTTGAATTCATTACCTTTTCGCCGACGTCAATCGATGGCCTGCCAACCGGGCCGACTGACGAATTCACTTTTACGGTTACCGGCGATTTGACCATTCGCGATACGACCAAGCCGGTCACGTTTGATGTTCAAGTGAGCGGATCTGCCGACCGGATCGAGGGGAGTGCCAGCTCGACAGTCAACCGGGCCGACTTTGACCTCCTCATTCCCAACGTGCCGTTTGTTGCCAATGTCGATGAGGAAGTGAGTCTGAAGATCGACTTCGTTGCCCTGCCCGGCTAAGGCAACAAGACGACCTGGAGTGGCGTCTCAGCGACTTCCAGAGCTTTGCGGGGCCATCTACCATGGCGCCCACGATGCCTTATTCTTATCCTGCGACGCGCCGAACCAACCAGACTGACGACTTTCACGGGACAGTCGTTGCCGACCCCTATCGGTGGCTTGAAGAAGAGACCGAAGAGGTCGCCGGGTGGGTAGCTGCCCAATCCGACTTTGCGGCCGGCTACCTAGCCGGCATCCCTGGTCGGGCCGCACTCGTCGAGAGACTGACCAGGTTGTGGGACTTTCCCCGTTGGTCGGTTCCGACCAACCGGCACGGCACGTATGTCTTCGGTTATAACGACGGTCTGGCCGATCAGCCGATCCTGTATCGGCAGCAGGGCTTGGACGGCGAGCCCGAACTGCTCCTCGATCCGAACACCTACTCGGAGGATGGAGCCGTGGCGGTAACCGGCACGTTTCTGTCTCATGACGGCACGTATATGGCGTTCAACGTTGCCGAGGGCGGGTCGGACTACATGGACATGCATGTTCTCGAAGTGGCTTCCGGTCAGGAAACCGGCGACGTGATCGACGGCATGCGGTTCGGGAACGCCGAATGGTCTCACGACGATCTTGGGTTCTATTACCCGCGCTATCCCGACGCTGATGAGGGCTTTGCGATCAATACGAACATGCGGGTGTTTTATCACCGCCTGGGTGATGTCCGCTCTAGTGACGAACTGGTCTACGAGCGGCCTGATTTGCCGGGGCTCGGGTTCTTTCCTCAGATGACCGACGATGGGCGGTACCTGGTCATGAGTTGCTGGGATGGTACGGCCTCCCAGACTCGCTTGTACGTCAAGCCGCTCGCCGGAGATCCGGTGGTGGGTGATCCGGATGAGTTCGGTTTCCATCGTCTCTTTGACGCCTTCGATGCTGCCTACCACTTCGTACATTCCGATGGTTCCAAGTTCTACGTCCAAACGAACAAGGATGCCCCCCGGTCG
>JAENVV010000297.1 GCA_016650365.1 Acidimicrobiia bacterium | reverse complement strand
TCGAATACCAGTTCCCATGGGGTTGGGACGAACTTGAAGGTATCGCCAACCGGACGGACTTCGACCTCCGTCAGCACGCTGAGGCCAGTGGTGAGGACCTGCGCTATTACGATCAGGAAGCCGACGAGCGCTTCTTTCCGTACGTCATCGAACCCGCCGCCGGGGCCACCCGGACGACCTTTGCGCTTCTCATCGACGCCTACGACGAGGAAGTGGTCAACGAAGAGAAGCGTATCGTTTTGAGGCTCGACCCGCGATTGGCCCCTTATCAGCTCGCCGTGCTTCCGCTGTCGAAGAAGGCTGAACTGGTCGAACCAGCTGAGGCGCTGGCCGATCGGTTGCGGCGCACCTATGAGCTCGAGGTGGATGTAACCCAGGCGATCGGACGCCGGTATCGACGTCAGGACGAAATCGGGACACCGTACTGCATCACGTATGACTTCGACTCGCTCGACGACGCAGCCGTGACCGTGCGAGATCGCGACTCCATGGCGCAGGATCGTGTTTCAATCGACCGGCTGGAGGGTTATCTGGCTGAACGGTTGAGTCCGCGCTAGCCACGGTTGACGGGAGCGTGGTGAGGTAATAGGTTCACGATTGTTGAACGTGGAAGCGGTGCCACGCCCCGAATGACCGGAGGTACGAACCTTGGCCACAATTCTGGACGTCGCACGTGAGGCCGGCGTGGGCGTCGGAACGGTCTCGCGGGTCCTCAACGGTCGGGAACGGGTGGCGCCCGGAACCAGAGCCAGGGTGCTTGCGGTTATTGAACGCCTCGACTACTCGCCTAACCTGAGCGCTCGATCGCTCTCAAGGGGACGTACCGACGCCATTTGTGTACTCGTTCCCTACCTCACGTCGGCGTCGGTCAATGCCCGTCTCCAGGGGGTCGTCGAGGGTCTCCAGTCTTCGGATCGAGAAACATTTCTCCAGATCGTGGATTCAGTCGACCAACGTGATCGGGCGATCGCCTCGGTTGTCGAAGGCGCCAAGCCAGCCGGACTATTGGTGATCTCTTTGCCACTTTCGGAGAACGTCATGACGTGTTTGTGCAAGGCCGAAATCGCCACGGTTGGCGTAGATGTGGCGCTCGATGGGGTCCCGTCGGTGACCGTCGACGACATCGAAGGTGGCCGTCTGGCGACCCGGTTCCTACTCGATCGCGGCCACAGGGCGGTCGCCTTCGTTGGTGACCTGGACCACCAGCCTCTCGGGTTCCGGTCTTCCCAGGATCGGCGGCTCGGTTACCTCGAGGTGCTCGCCAACGCCGGTATCGAGCCTGCGGATGAGTACGTCAAGACGGGTCCGTTTGGGCGGGAAAGCGCTCATCGGTTGACCCGCGAGCTCCTTTCACTTCCACACCCGCCGACCGCAATATTTGCCGCCTCGGACATTCAGGCCTTTGGGGTTCTTGAGGCAATACGCTCAAATGGCTTGCGAGTGCCGGAGGACATTTCGGTCATCGGGTATGACGACATCGAACTGGCTCCTTATGTTGGGTTGACATCAGTCCACCAGCCGCTGTTCGAGTCGGGACAGCTGGGGGCGGATCTTCTCATGGCTCTGTTTCGGCAAGCGGATGTCGAGGACGTCTCGTTGGCGGTTTCGGTTGTCGAGCGAAACACGGTTGCCCCGCTTTGACACGATGAACGGGTTTCACTGCCTGAGTCCTCTACCGCGTTAAATCTCAATTTGCCTAGGCTGACCCGAACCGGATCCTTTCTGGAATCGCATCGAAATGAACAAACCTGGCCAGGGAGTTGGTATGAGACGCGTCCTTGCAGTCGTGACAGCTATTGGAGTTCTTGGTGCTGGAGTCGCTCTGGCATGGTT
>JAENVV010000296.1 GCA_016650365.1 Acidimicrobiia bacterium | reverse complement strand
ATCCCCAGATCCCCCTCGAGATCCATCCCCAACTCCAACATCTCCACCGGATACCCCGTCTTCTCCGACACAACCCCCACCATCAGATCAAACAGATCATCAACAGAGACACCGCCGTTGGCGGCGACTGACCCGATTGAAAGCGCCGTGTTGTCGTCAACCTTGGGTTGGATCACCGGGACAACTGGCGGAGCAGGCGGTGCAACCTCTGGGATGGGCGGTGCAGGCTTTACCACGGCTGGCGCAGGTGCGGCGATCGGCGGGACTGCGGCCACGGCCTCAATCGCAGCTCCCCCAGACAGCCCAAAGCGGAGACCACGCTCCATGGTTTCGAGAAACGCCGTATGCGTTTCGGCCATCATTTGCAGATAGGTTGCGTGCGCATCAGCCGTTTGGCGCTGCGTCGCCTCGATTGCGTCCGACCAACCAGCCACCGGCGGAACGGCAGAAGAGACCGGCTGATGTGCCACTGGCAGGACGGCAGGTACCGGCGCTGCATTCGACGCCGATGCGCCATCTGGGTCGACTACATATTCTTTGCCGGCAGGTTCCGGCAGACGCGGCGGGTTGGGTTTCGGCAGATCCGCGGCCCCACCTGCCGGCGGGTACGGTTTGCCGTAGTTCGCTCCAGTGAGAGGTATCGATAGCTTGGGTTCCGTCCGTTCCAGCGGGTTATCGGACTCGCGATATCCAGCCCAAAGGGCGTCGAACTCGAACGGATATCCGGCTGCGGCGAGCGTTGCCAGGCCTTCGAGGAATCCCACGAGTCCTGGTTTGCCCTTCCGATCCAGGTTCACGGCGAGATGGGGACGGTCAGCCAGAATCCGTCCCACCAGCCCGGTCTGAACGGCACCGGGCCCAACTTCGACAAACGAGCGAACCCCACTGGCATACATCGACTCGACCATGTCTACGAACAAGACGGGTTTAGCGAGCTGGCTTGCGAGCGCGGCTGCGACCTGTCGAGGATCGGTTCCATGTTGGTCGCCGGTTGTGTTGGAGTAGACCGGCTTGGCGGGTTTCGAGAAGTCAACCGAGCCGAGGTAGGAACCGAAGGCGGCGGCAGCACCGGCCACGATGGGTGAATGGAACGCCGTCGCGACAGGAAGGCGCGTCGTGCTGATCCCTTCCGCCTTGAGCTTGGTTTCCACGTCTCCAACCGCATCGGTCGGCCCGGACAGAACCACTTGTTGCGGATGGTTGTGGTTGGCGATCACAACATCGGTCGACCACTTCCCCAACAGCTCGCGGATCTGTTCCAACGAAGCAGTGACCGCGGTCATGGCACCTCCAATGGTGGCTGCGTCGCGCATCAAGGTGCCGCGGGTCCGAGCGACGTCCAGCAAGTCCGAACGCGAGATCACGCCGGCTGCTGCCAGCGCCGTCACCTCACCAAAGCTGTGTCCGCCAAAACAATCCGCCTCAAGTCCCAGATCGTCGAGAAGCGAAAGCATCGAAAGGCTCACCGTACCAATAGCCGGCTGAGCCCACTCAGTGGCCGCCAAACGTGCCGATTGTTGCGCACGATCAGCATCGGTGAACGCGTCTTGAGGGAACACGACCTCGTGAAGCGTCCTATCCCATTCGTTCACGACGGCTGCATCGGCGGCGGCGTCCCATGGTTCGATGGCCCGCTCGAACGCCATCGCAAGTGAGCCTCCCATGTCGATGTACTGGCTCCCCTGGCCAGGGAACAGGAAAGCAAGGTCACCCGATCGGGCTGCTGTGCCATAGTGAACGCCGGCGGGTGTCGAGAAGCTCTCACGTGGAGAGGCACCGATCCGCTCGATCGCGTGATTGAGTTTGCCCGCGAGGTCATCGCCATCGGTTGCCACGAGCGCCAACCGGAACCCGGCATCGGCTTGAAAGGCTGATTGGCTGGATCTGGCTAGCCACGGCAGGTACCCGGCTTTGGTTGCGTTGCCGGCGTGAGTGCGGGCCATCTCGATCACGGCTTCGGGATCCGGCCCACAGATCGTGACCAGCTCGGCTTCTAGCGAGCGCAGTCGTGGGGCTACGGTGGTCGCGTCACCCTGGTACTCGCTCAGCGCTACATGGAAGTTGGACCCCCCAAACCCGAAGGAGCTCACGGCTGCCCGCCGGGGGTGGTTACCGTCACGAACCCAAGGACGAGCCCGAGTGGCGAGGTGAAACGGAGAACTGTCCAGCTCAAGTTCGGGATTCGGATGTTCGACTTTGATCGTGGGTGGAAGTACCTTGTGGTGTATGGCCATCACCGCTTTAATCAGTCCCGCCGCTCCGGCGGCTGCTTTTGTGTGACCAATCTGAGATTTGACCGAACCGATCGCACACCATTGGCGGTCTAGGCGGCCCGAAGCCTCGAAGGCGAGTTTGAGGCCACCGATCTCGGCTGCGTCACCGGCAATTGTGCCTGTTCCGTGCGCTTCGATGAGTTCAATGGTGTCGGGTCCGTAACCGGCCAGTTCGTAGGCACGGCGCAAAGCGTCCGCCTGCCCTTCTGAAACCGGTGCATACACACTCTTGGACCGCCCATCTGATGATGACCCAACACCGTCGATGACAGCATAAATGTGATTGCCGTCACGCTCGGCGTCGGCAAGACGTTTGATTGCCACCATGCCCAATCCTTCACCCAACATCGTTCCGTCCGCCTGATCAGAGAAGGGCCTGCAATCACCGGTGGGCGACAGCGCCGGTGTCTTGCTGAAACACATGAACATGAAGATGTCGTTCATGGTGTCCACGCCTCCGGCGATCACCATGTCGGAGTCACCGAGCTGCAGCTCATTGATGCCCATGGAGAGGGCAGAGAAGGTAGAAGCGCACGCCGCATCGGTGACACAGTTCGTGCCGCCAAGGTTGAGGCGATTGGCAATCCTGCCGGCCACAACGTTTCCGAGCAGCCCCGGGAACGTGCTTTCGTTCCAATCGGTGTACTCCCCCGAGATTCGATCGCAGATACCTTGCGCCTCGGTCTCCGGCAAACCAGATTCTCGAAGCGCCTTGAGCCACACCGGCCGCTGCAGCCTACTCACCATCGATCCGAGCAGCTCCTGACCTGAGGTAACGCCGAGGATGACCGAGGTCCGGGACCTGTCCTGATCGTGCCGCGAACACGCGTCATCCAGTACTTTCTGAGCGACAATCAACGCCAGGAGTTGGGAGGTGTCGGTTTCGGGGAGAATGTTGGGCGGCACTCCCCAGCCAATGACATCGAACGGCACCTCGTCCAGGAAAGCTCCCCGATTGGCATAGGTCTTGTCAGGCGCCGACGGGTCAGGATCGTAGTAATCCTCGAGCAGCCAATGTGTTGCGGGCACTTCGCTCATGAGATCGTTGCCTTGGAGGATGTCACGCCAGAAGCCTGTGACATCAAGCGATCCGGGAAAGAGTGCACTGACCCCAACAATGGCGATAGGAGCACGAGGTACGAGATTGGTCATAGGTTGACTTTCATGCAAGGGGACGTGGTCGAAAATCGAAGGCGGCAGCGGGGATGGGTACCCCGAGAGTTCTGAGTTGCTGGGCGCGGGTCACGACGGCGGCCCCTTCCATAAGGTTTCGGGCAACCTGGGTGACGGTCCGGTTGGCTGGCTCTTCGAGAAAGCTGCCTTTTGCCCACGCGTTGAACGCCCCCATGGCCGGACCACACCAGATCTGATAATCGGAGCGACGGTCAGAGATTCCATTGATGGCCCAGCGGCTGGCCTGCCCGAGATAGGACCGGAAGACCAGGGCCATTTGATGTTTGGGATCGCGGTCGGCCCGCTCGACCTCCAACGGGTCATGATCCATCCAGTAGGCGCGGGTATCGCTCCACGCCTGGTCGAGTGGTACTCGAAAGTAATCCCGTTCGAGCCACTGTCGTTCGACGTCGGGGATCTCTGACAAGGAGCCATGGCGGCGGTACAGCTCGTAGAGCTTCTTGGCTCTGACCCCAAACATCGTGCCACGTTTGAGTACTT
>JAENVV010000295.1 GCA_016650365.1 Acidimicrobiia bacterium | reverse complement strand
CCTATCGCACCGACCTACTGGAAGATGTCGGCCTGACCGAAGGGTCATTGGCGTTGACCGTTGCGTCGCGGGCGATCCGGCGACGGGACCCTCAGTTTCGAGACAACGTTCTCGTCGCCTACGAACGCCGGTGCGCCTTCTGTGGGTTCGATGGACGCCTGGCGGATCGTACGATCGGACTCGACGCGGCCCACATTCGTTGGCATGCCTACGACGGACCCGACGAGGTCTCCAACGGTTTGGCGTTATGCAGCATCCACCACAAGCTGCTCGACCTCGGCGTCGTCGGGTTGACTGCCGACCGAACCATCACCGTTTCACAACGATTCACCGGAACCGGAGAATCGGCCGATCGACTGGTGCTGAGGCTGGCAGGAGCACCGGTACTCGGCCCACAGCCAGGTGCGGACCCGGTCGACGACGACCACATCGAATGGCACCAAAGCCAGGTCTTCCACGGCCCCGCCAGGCTGGCCGGGTAAACGTCGCGTTCGACGGACTATGTCGCCCGGCAGGTACCATTGTTCGCAATCGTCTCGTTAGCCACGGCGATCACCTCTCTCGTCTGACGGATCGTCGGGCAAGAAGAACTTGTCGGATCGGCCGAAACGTTGCGCTTCGGTGCTCGTCCGGTACTTGGCCGTCGACCAAGATTTCACCTGATGGAGCGCCCAGCTACGGAATGACTGCTCCTACAGCTTGCCAACTACGTGGGCCAGCACATCCGACATCTGGTCGTGGGGGCTGAACTCGACCATCCGAACCGCTTCTTTGACGACAACCGTGTGGCCGGAGGGCCAGTAGTACATCTCACCAGCATTGACGACTTCTTCGGTGCCGTCTTCGTAATTGACTTGGATGGCGCCCTCGATGACGTATCCCCAGTGGGGGCATTGGCAATGGTCTCTTTCGAGTCCCTCAAGCAGAGGAGCGAGGTCGAGTCCCGTTGGGTATTGCATGTAGGCGCTGGTCATCCCGCCGAAATCTGTTCCTCGGATCATTTCTCCTAGGGCCTCTGCGGCGATGGGCAGCTCTTCGATGTTGGTTTTCATGAGTATCTCCTTCTGCTCCTACAAGCGTGATCTTTTTGTGGCGTACGTGGGTCCGGTAATGGGTGGCTTGCGCTAGCTCCAGCGAACTCGGTGGTTGTGGTGCCAGAATTCGAGAAGGTCTTGGTCGCCGGTTACGTCGATGGCCGCGTCTTCGCGGCGATTCCACAGGACCAGATAAAGGTCCGCGGCAGTTCCGGCCAATGTGACGTCGGCGGGTCCGTCACCCTTGACAGTGCTGATCCCATCCGGGGCCATCGTGACCCGCCACTGATCGCTGGTGTCCGTCACCTCGACAGCCATGGTGCCGGGCGTCTCGATGGGAAACGTGGAACGACGGGGAGCGAACGCGGCGAGTATCTCGTCGATACCGTCCGCTGCGAATCGTGCATCAAAATGGCTTTCGCTTTCAGCGGCACGTTCTGCATCGAAACGATGAACAGCAGTTTCGTGTGCTTGGCGTCGAGCCCACATGGCCAGTGGGGACGGCGCAGGCAAGAACGTGTTGCACTCCAGGTCGACGGGAGCGGACCGCAATTCGTGCACCAAATTGGCACTCGTTTCCAGATACCAGTCGATCAGCTTGTCGTCGTCGGGCCAGAAGATGGCTAAGTCGGGCCAAGATTCGGAAAGCTCAGAGAGGTCATCCACCCACATTTTCGTAGCCCGATTAGATACCTGGGCGGCGGCCCAGAGGTGGATCTCAGCGAGATGGCGGACCAGGTCGCGCACGTCCCACCCGGGACAAGTCACTACCTTCGCATCAAGACCAGCGCGCCTAGCGGCATCAGCGAACAGCTTCCCTTCTTGCTCGACGGTTGCGATGTGCTCGGGTACTTCTATCATTTGCTCCCTTCCCCTCAATGCTGCAAGTTGCAGTAGTTAGAACTTTTACTATACTGTAAATTGCAGTACAGTCAAGCGGATGCCAACGACCATGACCACATCGTCATATGCAGTCCTCGCCCTCCTCGATCTGAAACCCTGGACGGGCTACGAACTCACCCACCAGGCACAGCGAAGCCTTCGCTACGCCTGGCCCAAATCAGAGCGGCTGCTTTATTCCGAACCCAAAAAACTGGTGAAACTGGGATTCGCAACGTCCCATAAACAGGCCTTCGGGAACCGAACGCGCAACGTGTACACGATTACCGAGGCGGGGCGGTCCGAACTCAAGGAGTGGACAAAGACCCGGACCCAACCTCCTCGCATGGAACTCGAAGCGCTCCTCAGGCTGCTGTTTGCCGATCAGGGATCACGCGACGATGTACTACGTGCCCTTGACGAACTCGAGAGCGACATTGGCGAACACCACCGGGCCATTGTCGAACTGATGGGAAGCTACCTTGAGGGCAGCCATCCCTTCCCGGAGCGAACGCACCTGTCGGTGCTCTTCGCTACCGCACAAATCGAAATATTCAAGGCGCTGGAAGGGTGGATCGAGTTTGCCCGGGGCGAAATCGACGACTGGCCGAGTACCGAAGCTCTCGGTATGAACCCTAGAACCGAGGTGCTCACACGGCTTCTCGCCCAAGACGAATCACCCGTGCAGTCTCGATGATTTGGCATGCGGAGCCCGTAGGACAACCTGGCCGACCTTGTTACCAACGGAACGCAGATCCTGATCCTCGACAGAATCACGTCCTTGCCATGGTTCGGCATCCTGACCGCGAAGAACCCGGCCGGTGCTGGAAATTCGCTCCTTCAGCTACGTCGACCACCTTCCTCCTCTGAGGGATCGTCGGGCGAGAAGAACTTCTCGGATCGGCCGAAGCGTTGCGCTTTGGTGCTCGTCCGGTATTTGGCCGTCGATTCGGACAGCGAGGCGAACATCTCCTTGGCGCCTTTGCCAGACGCATCGAAGCGCAGGGAATTTCCAGCCGATACCGACATGTCCCGGCCAGTTCGATACACGTCCTGGTTGTGCCCTGCGGGACCTTGCCATCAGGACGAAGACTGGGCTCGCCTAGTCACGCTGAATCCAACCGATCGCCGCTGGTGCATGGCTTGGGACGGCGGGAGAGTTTGGCGGCACTGGATCAATCCGGACATATGGCGCACCCAGCAGAGGACGTGGGTCGGCTTCGCCCTTGTTCGGCCACATCGCCATGGCTCGTTCGGTTTGAGCCGTGATGGT
>JAENVV010000294.1 GCA_016650365.1 Acidimicrobiia bacterium | reverse complement strand
TTGGGTGCTGTGGGCTTTCGCCCGACAGGACGGTCTTATGCTCGAGCTAGACGAACTCCACCTGGTTGTCGTGACTGACAATGAGACCGACGCGCTGTCGAGTATCGATAACGACGTGCAGGCCAACGAGCGGGTGGCGCTGCTTGACCGCCTAGAACCGTCGTTCGTGATTGACGGGAAAGACCACATCTCGGTGCTTGACCACATGTGTTGTGCATCCCACGGGTTCTCCGTGCTTGCAACCGGAGTCAAGGACAGCACATCACGGACGGCTTTGTTTGATGTTGGACCGTACGGCGATATCTGGTTGGCGAACGCGGTTCGCCTAGATATTGATCTTTCGGCGATCGAGACCGTGTTCTTGTCACACTGGCACTGGGATCACAGTGGGGGTCTCGTGGCCGTCATTGCCGCGATCGCCGGCGCTCGATCCGAGGCGGGTCTTCCTGCCCCGGTTCTTGAGGTTCATCCCAACCGGCCGGATCACCGCGGAACTCGGCTCTCCGATGGCCGGGTGGTTCTGTTGCCAGAGGATCCGACCTTCGAGCAGCTCGATGCGGCTGGAGCGAACATCGTATTGAGTGACGTCGATCACGACATCGCAGATGGTTTTTTCCATGGCAGTGGCGAGATTCCCCGGCTGACGTCGTTCGAGACCGGGCTCAGCGGTCACGAAACGCGACGTAACGGTACCTTCGAGTCAGACCCGCTGATCCTTGACGAGCGGTACTTTGCGGCGAATGTAAGGGGGCGCGGCACGACCATTCTGTCCGCCTGTTCGCACGCCGGGATCATCAACGTTGCCACCGCCGCAAGTCAACTGCACAACTCACCGCTGGATCTGGTTCTCGGGGGATATCACCTTGCAGGAAAGGTTATGGAGGAGCGCATATCGGACACCGTGGCGGCCCTCAAGGCACTCGACCCCCGCCTGGTCGCTCCCGGCCATTGCACCGGATGGCGGGCCAAAGCCGCCCTCGCCGCAGCTTTCTCATCATCAAGACAATACGCCCCCAGTGTTGTAGGTACCCAGTATCACCTGCGGGCCTAGCCAGCTGTTCGGGGGACCCCTCTGGTTAGATGTCGAAGCCGATGGCGGCGACCGGGGTGGTGACCGACATTTCCGGTGGCGACGCCATGAGTGGCCCGAACGCCGCCATGGCAGCCCTCATGGCGTCGCTTTGGCCGTCTGTTGCATCGATTCCTGATCGGTCATGAGGGCGAAAACCAGAAGTGGTCGTCGGTGCCACGGTGGTATGAGTAGATCTCAACGCCAGGTTCCTGCCGGGCGGCTCCGGTCATTTGCGAGAGCACGGCCGCCATCTCGTCGCCCTTGCCCTCTTGACAGGTAATCGTGTCTACGGGTGTACTGCGTCGACGGTCGACATCAGTATCACGAAACGTGGCGCCGGATTCCGGACATTACCGTACCGTTTTTCTTGCCGGCAGATGAACAGTCGTAGAAGGTGTCCACAGACCCGCACCCCATTCGTAAGTAAGGTGAGAGCGGGAAGCGCCCGCCTGAATTGAGGAGCAATCATGAGTCAGTACCTGTTGTCGACCTACACGTCGACCGAAGGTGCTCCCGCCGCACCGGGTTCGCCCGAGGAAATGCAGGCCTTCATGGGCAGGGTTATAGCCCTTGAAGCCGACATGACTTCGACCGGAACGTTCTTGTTCGGTGGTGCCCTTCATGGGCCAGACGCTTCGACGGTCGTGCGGGCTATCGACGCCGACATGATCATGACCGACGGACCGTTCGTCGAGGCCAAAGAACACATCGCCGGCTTCTATGTCATCGATGCAGAGGATCTTGACGAAGCCCTTTCCTGGGCTCGAAGGGTGGTCGATGCCATCGGACGTCCGATCGAGGTGCGACCGTTTCAAGCCACCGGCCGGGCAGCCGATCACATGCCTGAGATGCCGGGCGCCTAGCGGATGGACGGGGTTGCCGAGCGAGGGGCGGCGCCCCCGGTCGAGCAGGTCTTCCGGGATGTGTACGGTCAGGCCGTCGCGACCCTCACCCGGGTGTTTGGTGACATCTCGCTGGCCGAAGACGCAGTCCAAGATGCCTTTCTGGTGGCGAGCGATCGTTGGCCACGGACGGGGATGCCGCAAAATCCGGCGGGATGGATCATCACGACTGCCCGAAATCGGGCCATAGACACCCTCCGAAGATCGAAACGAGGCGCCGAGCTCGTCGAGCAACTGATTCCTGCGGGGGCTGTTCCGGCGTCGGCCAACTCTGGCGAAGAGGAAACGATGGTACGGGACGATCAACTCCGACTTATTTTCACCTGTTGTCATCCGGCGTTGCGGTCCGAACATCAGGTGGCCCTGACCCTCCGCCTGCTGGGCGGTTTGACCCTCGCCGAGGTGGCCCGATCATTCCTGGTGAGCGAGTCGGCGATGGAAAAGCGGCTCGTTCGGGCCAAGTACAAGATCAAAGCAGCCAACATCCCGTATCGAGTCCCGCCCGACAGTGAGTTGCCAAACCGACTTCGGTCCGTTCTGGCGGTGGTCTATCTGATCTACAACTCGGGTGCTGACGATCCGGAGCGGGGAGTGCTGCGTAACGAAGCGATTCGACTCG
>JAENVV010000293.1 GCA_016650365.1 Acidimicrobiia bacterium | reverse complement strand
CTGGCTTTGGAGGCATCGAACATATTGGCTTCCGAAGGTATCTCAGCCAGAGTCGTGAGCCTCCCGTGTTGGGAGCTGTTCTTTGCCCAGGATGAGGCTTATCGGGCCGGCGTGCTCGGCACTGATCTCTTGCGGGTTTCCGTCGAAGCGGCCTCCACGTTTGGCTGGGAACGATTGGTCGGCTCCGACGGCCTCATGATCGGCCTGGACCAGTTTGGTGCTTCCGCGTCGGCGGAAGTGCTCGCAGAACGTTTCGGGTTTACCGCCAGCGAAGTTACCGCGGCCGTGGTGAATCGGTTGTCGGGTGGAGGAAACTAGCCCGTCAAGGGCTACAATGCCTGGCCATGATTTCCCAAACCCTCGGACCTGTGGAAGCGGTGCGAGTTTGCCTCGTTCCTCACCATAGGGAATATCAAGGCGAGCGACGCCTCAACAATGCTGGGGTTGTTTTGGTGGGTTCCGAATCCGCTGCCGCTCGGGATGGTCTAATACTTCGTATTCAACTTCATAGGTATCAACTGAAGTTGGAGCAGCAATCGAATCGAAGCCGTTCGCGATGAGCTTGTTGGCTGGCACCCCGAGGCGCCTGGACAGACTCTGGTATCGGCGAGACCTGCGAAACGGTGCAACTCGCGGGATGCTGGCTGAACCCACGGAGGCCGGGGTCTGTACCGTTGACCGCCATCGGAGGAACGCATCGACATGACCGATCACGGTACCAACGATCGCGCCGCACGAGGAGCCCCTCAATACGGTACTCCTTTGAGAGACGCTTCAACGGCCACCAATGAAGACATCCAAGTTCATTTGGACAACGCTTTGGCAAGAATTGCTGAGTCTGACCGGACGATTGCTGACCTCAGGGGTGAAAACGAGAAACTGGGCTCTCAAGACCGGGAGAGGGTGGCGCGGATCGCCGCTCTCGAAGTTCGTATGAAGGAACTCGCTGGTGAACTCGCCGCCGCAAAAAGGAAGTATGCAAGACTTTCGAATCGGAGGTCCGTGCGGCTGGCGCTGGGGCTTGCGCAGCGATTTCGCTTCTTGCGTCGCGTGCCCGGCGCCTCTGCGGTTTATCGTCGGAGCAAGGGACAGAAGGCCGCCGCGCCCCCGGCCAAGATTCACCCACCACGAGTTAGCAAACAAGAGGTTGTGGCGGCGATTAACAAACTTCGCCCGTCGGCGTCGCCCACAGATCAGGGGCAGGTGTCAATCATCGTTCCAACCAGGGACGGTAAACATCATATGGAACGCTTGGTCCGAGGCCTGCGGTCCCGAACCGACTATCCCAACTTCGAGCTCATTGTCGTCGACAACGCTTCGAGCGATGGAACCGTGGAGTGGCTTTCAGGAGTAGCCGATCTATCCGTTACCGTGATCGTGAATTCTCGTAACGAATCGTTCTCGCGCTCCTGTAACCAGGGGGAGGAAGCTGCCAACGGCAGCTTCCTCTTATTTCTCAACAACGATGTCGATCCGATCAACCCGGGGTGGCTCTCGGCCATGGTCGCAACTGCCAAGGAGGCTGAGAATGTTGGTGCAGTCGGTGCACTACTCGTTTATCCGGAGTCCTCCAACCCTGATAGCCAGGAGTTTCAGTTGACAGTGCAACATCGGGGTATTGCCTATACCTGGCATAAAGGCCGTCCTCGCGCGGTGAACCTGGGTAGGGGAGAGGACCCGACCGCAGAGGTGCTGGCTGGAACCTTCGAGGTCCCGAGCGTGACGGCCGCTTGTATGTTGATTCCTCGTGATGTGTTCCATGAAGTTGGCGAATTTGACGAAGCGTATGTCTACGGGACCGAGGATGTCGACCTTAATTTGATGATCCGACAGTCTGGACGGACCGTGCTCTTTTGTGGTCAGGCGGCACTTTTCCATCACGAATCGGCTAGCCAGGATGAGCTGGGGGCGGGCGTCGTTCGGGTAAATCGGATGACGAATGCCCAGGTGTTTGTTGATCGCTGGGCTCCATCCCTTTCGCGGACGTTGCGTCTGGACGCCATCGCCGAGGAGACCCGGTGGGCGGATCCGCTAGGAGGGGGTAGGACCGTCGCGATTACGTTGACGCAGGACGATCCGAGCCTCGGGTGGGGCGACTGGTATACGGCCCACGAGCTGGGAGATGCTTTCACTCGGGCTGGTTGGCAGGTTGTCTACGCCGAACGATACAAGGATCGTTGGTATGACCTTCCCGATGACGTCAGCCTCGTTATTGCTCTGCTGGACACATTCGATCCGAGTCGTATGTCTTCGCCGGCCGTTACGGTGGCGTGGGTGCGGAACTGGACCGACCGATGGCTCGACCGGCCGTGGATAGGTGCCTACGACGTTTTGGTCCCGTCAAGCTCGGTCTCGGCTGACATGATCGAGGAACGACTTGGTCGGACCTCAACGGTGATTCCGCTTGCTTCCAATCCGGATCGTTTTGGCCCCGGACCAAGAAACCCAACGTATGCGAGTGATTACGTGTTCACCGGGAACTATTGGGGCCAGGACCGCGAGGTCATCGACCAGATCATTGTCGATGCTGATGAACGTTTCCTGATATTTGGCAAGAATTGGGACAAGGTGCCACGAGTCCAACGGTTCTGGCGGGGCTTTCTCGATTATGACTCCTTGCCGGATGTGTATCGGTCTGCGACAATCACGATTGACGACACAGCTAGTCCCACTTTGCCTTACGGGGCGATCAATTCCCGAGTATTCGACGCTCTCGCCTGCGGCTCACTGGTTTTGACGGACAATACGCTAGGTAGCGCTGAGGTCTTCGGCGGGCTACTTCCGACATACTCTTCGCGGGAGGAACTCCGGTTTCTTCTGGACAAGTACCTACACGATGATGTCGCTCGGCTTGAACTCGTCGATCAGCTCCGGGGGATGGTCTTGGAGTCTCACACATACGACAAGCGAGTGGATGACTTCCTCGCGGCGGTCGCTGCCGAATTCCGGCGTCCGGGCATTGCCATCAAGATAAGTGCACCGACGCGGGATGTCGCCGAGGCCTGGGGCGACACTCACTTCGCCCGCCATTTCGCAGCTGCCCTGCGAAAACAGGGATTTCGCACAGACATCCATGTCTTGGCGGAGTGGGACGACCAGGGCTGTCAAGATGCCGATATCGTGGTCCACCTGCACGGTTTGACTCCGTACCTTCCGAAACCAGGTCACATCAACGTGCTCTGGATCACCAGCCACCTAGAAGACATCAGCCCTAGAGAGGTTGAGCGGTATGACCTTGTGCTCGTTGCTTCCTCGAAGTATGCGGCCTACCTCGCCGGCCAAGTCAACGTGCCGGTTCAGGTGTTCCATCTGGCCACGGATGCCAGTCGCTTTCATCCCCATCCTCAGCAGCCCGGATCCCTCGCAGACGTGTTGCTGGCCGGTACAACCGAGGATGCCACCAGGCCATTGGCTGAATATCTCAATGCCCGAGGTGTGGATTTCGACACCCATCATGAGCGGGAGGTCGGCGCTATTCCGACCAGCCCGCTGGACGGGTTCCTACCGGATGAGCGACTTCCCGGCGCCTATCGGTCAAAGATGGTGGTCAACGTTCAATCGCCCGACATGCGACAGTGGGGATTTCTCTCGAATCGCTTGTTCGATGCTCTCGCTTCAGGTGCTTTCGTCCTATCCGATCAGGTGGAGGGCCTTGCCGAAGCATTTGGGGATGCCGTCCCGACCTTTGACTCAGCTGACGGCCTGGGGGCATTGATTGAGCTTTATCGTATTGACCCAAACGGCCGGGAAGTGCTTGCTGCCCAGGGAATGTCGATTGTTCGCGAGTTCCACACGTTCGATGCCCGAGCAAAAGTATTCGCAGAACTCATTGCACCGTTCCTTGCCGGCCAGCGGCTCGAAGTGGCGACTGGCTGAGGTGTCTACGCTGATGTCATCCGGTGACGTGTCTCGATTGCGTAAATGACCTCTCCCGGCCCCTTCCGTAGATGGACTCCAGGGAGGGCGATTTCGGGAACGACTGTGATGGTCGTCGGTGCGGTCGGTGCCGCTATCGGATCGTATCTCTTTCAATTGGTTGTAGGCCGCGCTCTCGGACCGACGGTCTTCGCCCCGGTCTCGGCGTTGTGGACGTTTCAGTTCCTCATATTCACGATCGTCATACTGCCCTTGGAGCAGATGTTGGTGTCCCGAATCGTGGCTGGCAAGGCCGGTTCTTTGGTCAGGTTGACCGGGATCACGGCCTCGGTGACTTGCGTGTTCGTTGTCGCCATCGGCTACGTGTGGCGCACCGACCTGTTTGCCGGATCAATTTGGTTCGGGTTTCAGTTGGGCCTGATCGTCCTGGTCTATACCTGGTTTGCGCTCCGGAGAGCAAGGCTGGCAGCCGGTGGCCGATATCGACGGTATGGGTTCGTTACGCTTTTGGAATCTGCCATCCGGTTCATGGTGGCGGCGGCGATCCTGGTGGCTGGTGGTGGTGCTATTGAGGTCGGGTGGGCTTTGGTCGCGGGCGGACTGGCCGCTCTCTTTGCGGGTCGTACGATTAGGCCAGTCCATGGAGTGTCCCAAGCGTCCGATGGTGCTTCTCTTCTCTGGGCGCTCGTTGCCGCGAACGGCACTGGGCAGCTCCTCCTCGCCGGAGGTCCTCTCGCCGCCGCGACCTTCGGACTGGCGCCCGAGCAGATCAGCATCGTCTTTATGGTCATGGTGCTCTACAGAGCGCCGATCACGCTGGCGTATGGGGTTGTCGCTAGGGTGATCCGACCGTTGGTCGAGTTACAAATTGAGTCCGGACGCGACGGCCTTCGATCGCTTGCAACGAGGAGCCTCATGATCGCCGCCCCCGTGGCGGTCATTGCCTGGTTCGGTCCATCGGTCCCCAACTGGTTCAACTTCTGCTCGGTGAAGCCTTCGCTCCCACCCGGTTGTTCTCGGCGACTATCGCGGCTGGCATGGTTTTCGCCACACTCGGCTTGTTTATGCAGCAAATCCTTATCTTTATCGAGTACGCCGTCGGGCTCATTGGTCCCTGGTTTATCGGTTTGGGAACTGCGGTGACAGTGTTGGCGCTCGTTGCCGATCCGCTCGTAGCCATCGGAGGAGGGTTCGTCGTGGGTGAAGCTGTTGCCTCGGTGGGTTTAACGCTCGCGATTCGAAAGAGCCGGTGATCCGGGGCCGGAGGGGATCCACTCAGCTGGTTGGCACCGAGACGCCACGCCGATGGGTCCGGTTTCAGGTTTGTCTTGACGCTCGTCTCGGATGGGGCGTAGCTCACCTGGCAGACATCTCGGGCAAGCGAGTGTCAGCCCGCCGGTGATTGGCCTCCTCGCTGACTTGGTTTGAGGATCACACCACTCAGATCCCACCGCCTGCCATCCGGCGAAGGCCGGGGTTTGGGACTAGAGCCTGCGTCAGACCTACGGGGTGAAGTAATACAGCGTTCGAGCTGAGCTTCCCAGAGGAGAGTCCAGGTTGACCCATTCGTTCGACAAGTCGAGGGCGTCGGCCGCACCTGGCCATAGGATGAAGACCGGGAGACCAAGGGTTTCAGCGTCGGCCGCCCAGGCGATCGCCTCGTGGTTGGTTGTGAG
>JAENVV010000292.1 GCA_016650365.1 Acidimicrobiia bacterium | reverse complement strand
TAAAAGGCCGGTGGCCGAATATGGCCGTTCTAATGCTCACAATGTATGAAGATACGAACCTGGTCCTGAGCGCCATCGGGCACGGGGCGAGCGGGTATCTGCTGAAGAGTGCGGGTCGTGACGAGATGATTGCTGCCATCAAGCGGGTCGGCGAAGGTGGCTCATATCTGCAGGGGCAGCTCGCCGAATCATTCGTCCGTCATCTAAGCGATCATACGGGTCACCAACCGACCCTTGATCTCTCACCTGAGGACTGCCGGATTCTGAAAATGGTGGCTGGGGGGATGAGCAATCGTGAGATTGCCTCCGAGCTAGCGATGCCGGTGGGGGAAGTCAAGGCTGCCATGCAGCGGATTTTCAAGGCTCTTCAAGCCACCGGGCGTTCCGAAGCCGTGGCGATCGCGTTTCGTATGGGTGTTATCTCATAGTGTCACCAGGGTCTTTAGGCCCAAATTCTCCTTCCGATTGACGGGACGGTACCTGATGGGTGGCCCTGGTCGGGTCTCACAACACCCCGTACGCTTTGGGCCATTGTCGAGTGCAGGAGAACCCGTGCGTAAAGTGAGATGGCTAACGGTATTTGCGACCTTCGTTCTTTTCCTTGTGGCGTGTGGGGCCAGCCAGGTGGATGAGACTACAACTCAACCCCAACCGGTGGATGAGGCTACGACTCAACCCCAAGCTGAGACCACGGTGACGAGTCAAGCGCCGTCGGCTACCGACCCACCGGTGACCACTGAGCCCGCTGAGCAGTCCGAGGGTCGTTCGGTGGAGGCGGTGGTGGCGTCGATCACGGTGGATGGTGATGCGTCTGATTGGGATTCGATTGCCGGTTTGGACATGGTGTTGGAACCGATCGAGGGTGAGGGAGTCACTCCCCATGATGCTTCGGTCAAGGTAGCCCATGATGACGAGTTCTTGTATGTGTTGATGACGATCGATGATGATTACGACTGGGTCGCTGACCAGCTGCACTTGACTGGGGCACCGTCGGTGATGTGGGCGATCGAGTCTGAGGCGGGCCCGCATATGGGTACTGACGCCGAAGACGGTGAGGGTCCTAGCATGGGCATGGTCGATATTTGGCATTGGGAGCTGCAGTGCGCGTTGGGTGAGAGTCAGGGTGGCGCCGTGTCAAGTGTCGATGAGGTGGCGCCGGGCAATGACCCAGCCTGCAACTTCGATGATGAGTTCGCGACCGATCCCGAGGAACGTTACGACGACGGTGACACTGAGGGCCCGGAAGGGACCGGAGCCGAGAACAGTCTGCTCGGGGTGTTCACGCACAGTAATCCGGTCGATAGCGGTGACGGAACCTGGACGTTTGAAATGCGGCGTCCCTTACAGACTGGTGATTCCCAAGATGCCCAGTTCACTGTGGGAGGCTCTGCGTTGATGGCGGTGGCCTATTGGGACGCTGACAACAGCCCCGAGGGATGGGACGACCCAGAACACGTCCAATCCTCTAACCAAGGCTGGATCGAAGTCCTAATCAGTGGGTGATGGAACGACCGAGGAGATGCGCGGCGTGAGCACTCTCAGAGCTTTCGTTCTGGCGATGCTCATCGTCGCGTACTTCGTGACGGCAACCGTCTGGCTTCCCGATTTCGTGCTCCGCACAGAGCCACTGGCTGGGATCGGCCGAGTCGGTAAAGATCTCATAGCGTCCGGGACGTGGGCAGTCGGTCTCGGGTTCGGTATGATCGCTCTGCGGCGGTACCAGGGCTGGGGAAAGATCTAGTGGATCCGCTCGAATACTACGACCGCAACATTCCCTGCCTGGCAGCTTGTCCGGTGCACACCAACGCCGGCGTGTACGTGGCGGCAATCGCCGAAGGTATGGACAGGGAGGCCTATCTCACCGCCCGCCTGCCCAACCCCTTCCCGTCGGTGTGCGGTCGGGTGTGTGCGGCTCCATGCGAGGACGCTTGCCGGCGGGGTGCTATTGATGAGCCCATCGCCATCAGAGCATTGAAGCGATTCGTGACAGAGAAGTACGGCGTTGAGGCAGGACTGACCCATTCGTGGAAGGTTCCCGGCGAAGGCCCCATGATGGAGCGGCCTGAATCGGTAGCCATCGTTGGCGGAGGACCGGGCGGACTAGCAGCGGCCCATGACCTCCGTCAGTGGGGCTATCAGGTGACTGTATACGAAGCAGCCCAGTCTCTAGGGGGGATGATGCGTCTCGGTATCCCCGAATACCGTCTCGATCGTGCGCTCCTTGACGCAGAGATAAAGGCGATCACCGACCTCGGTGTGTCCGTTCGTCTCGGCTCCCGATTGGGCGTGCAGGTGACCTTGGACGAACTCAGGGATGCTCATGATGCCGTATTTCTCTCATTTGGTGCGACATTGGGGCGAGGGCTAGACATTCCTGGGCACGACGCCGACGGGGTCTTTCGGGCGATCGAATTCCTCATCAACATCAACCAGGGGTTTCGAGTCGATGTGGGGGAGAAAGTCGTAGTAGTTGGCGGCGGGAATGTGGCAATGGACGCCGCCCGAACCGCCTTACGAGCCTCGGTATACGAGCAAGCGAGCCGAGCCACGACCGGGAGCGAAGTTCCCTCGGGTGAGAGTGCAGCTGCCTTCACCGAAGCCGTCGATGTTGCTCGGTCTGCCATACGAGCCGGAGCCAAGGATGTGACCGTGATCTCGCTGGAAAGCCGCGCCGAAATGCCGGCGGCCGGTTTTGAAATCGAGGAAGCGATGACAGAAGGAATCCACTTCGTACATCGACGTGGTCCTCTCCACGTTAAGGTGGAGGAGGGGGCCGCCACGGGACTTGCCACGGTGGGAGTTTTGTCGGTGTTCGATCAGACAGGTAGGTTCAATCCCGTCTTCGATCCGCGCGACGTTCGCGAATTTCCGGCTGACACTGTCATCCTGGCTATCGGTCAGGCGGTCGATCTTGGGGCGCTTGGCGAAAATGGACCCGAAATGACCCCGCGGGGAACCATCGAGACGGACCCGGCTTCGGGAGCGACGTCCCTCGAGGGCGTCTGGGCGGGCGGCGACGCTGCCTACGGACCGCGGAACTTGATCGATGCGATCGCCAATGGCCGAACCGCGGCTGCGTCCATTCATCGCTCTTTTGGAGGTGAGGCGATCCAGCCTCCAATTGGCCAAATGGTCAACTTCGTTGACTCCCGACGGACCAGCGACATCTACGACCGCGTTCAGCGTGTGCCAGTGGATTCTCTTCCCAGTGACCGTCGCATCGGCCTGCGCGAGGTCGAGCAGGTGTTTACCGAATCCCAGGCGAGAGCAGAGGCCAGTCGGTGCCTACGCTGTTTCGCCAACATCCAACTGAACGCCCAGCTATGTGTTCTATGCGGGTTGTGCGTCGACGTCTGTCCGTTCGATCTAATCTCGCTTGTTCCGGCCTCCGATATCGAGCCGAAACACCAGCGAACGACGGCTCTGTTCCTCGATGAATCGAGATGCATCCGCTGCGGTCTCTGCATCGACCGCTGCCCGACCAACGCACTGTCGATGAGTGTGTGGTCTGGGATTGGAGTCCTCGCCATACCTGATCTGGAAGGAGCAAATTCGTGAAGGGGCGCACGCCATTTCGACATACCACCATCGGTCGATCGGTCTTTCGGGTGCCAGACCGGGTGACGCCTCGCGACCGGGCGGCCGCCCATTGGGCGAGCTTCGTGCTCCACATCTATCCGGTCAAGGTGCGCAAAGAAGAGATCGGGTTTCGGTACTCGTGGTATCTGGGTGTCATTTCGGCTGTGTTGTTGGGATCCTTGGTCGTCTCTGGCGTGTATCTCATGTTCTTCTATGTGCCATCCCCGGCCTCTGCTTATGGGGACATTCAGCGACTTCAGGTGGAGGTCCCGTTTGGCCAGTTCATCCGCAACGTTCACCGGTGGTCAGCTCACTTTATGGTCCTGGCTGTGGCAGCTCATATGGCCCGGGTCTTCTATCGGGGCGCCTATAAGTCTCCGAGGGAATTCAATTGGGTGATTGGCGTGGTTCTGCTGGTGCTGACGCTGCTCCTGTCGTTTACTGGTTACCTCTTGCCATGGGATCAGTTGGCCTATTGGGCGGTGACTGTGGGTACCTCGATGGCCGATTTCGTGCCGCTTATTGGAGGACCCGTCCGAGAAACCCTCCTGGGTGGCTCCCAGGTCGGCTCTGAGACCTTGTTGCGCTTCTATGTGCTCCACGTCGTGGTACTGCCAGTGCTGGTTCTTGGCCTATTCATGATTCACCTTTGGCGATGGCGGAAAGACGGAATGCTGGATCAGGTCGAAGAGGAGGTGCACCCCGATGGAATCTGAACCTCAAGTTACGGAGGGCCGCCGGCTACTCGGAATCGTGCCTGGATTACCCCCGGTTGGGGATACCAAGGTGCCTGGCGATCAACACCTTGTCATGGTGTGGCCACATCTGCTCGTGCGCCACGCGGTAGTCGGAGTTGCGGTTCTTCTGGTCGTCATGGTCACGGCCTTGGCTTTCGACGCTCCGTTGCGAGATGTCGCCAACCCCATGCTTACGCCGAATCCCGAGAAAGCTCCCTGGTATTTCGCCGCTCTGCAAGAGTTGCTGAGCCACTTCCATCCTCTCGTTGCGGGAATTCTCGTACCCACCGCAATCGTGGGAGGCATGATCGCCCTGCCCTATCTCGATCGTTCGCCGGAACGGCTTCCGGGGCGCCGCAAGGTGGCGGTCTGGACCTTCACAATCTTCCTCGTCACTTGGATCGTCCTAACGGTGATCGGTTTCGCGTTCCGTGGACCGAACTGGGGTTGGGTTTGGCCATGGATTGAATGGCACGGTGAATTATGAGAGGCCTTGGCCGTAGAGAGTTTTTGACGAGAGGTTGGCAGTTCGCAGCCGGCCTGATCGGCGTTGCGGGAGGCTGGACGTCTTGGGATGTTCTCCGTGCCCGGGTCGAGGGCGGACTCGGCGGAGTGATCAAAGCGATGAGGGATGCAGATGTATCTGCGGAAACCGCAGTATTCGTCGGTGAGGCGCAATCGTATTTGACACGCAATGGCGACACAGTCGTGGCTTTGTGGCAGCGCTGTCCGCACCTGGGTTGTCGGGTTTCGTGGTGTGAGAGTTCGGGAGAATTCGAATGCCCGTGCCACGGATCGACATTCAATCGGCTTGGCGAACTCCGATCAGGTCCTTCGCCAACGGGAATGCAGCAATTCGGAGTCGAGGTCACCGATGGCGTCGTCCTCATCGACACCGGCCAGGTCATCGCCGGCCAGAGTCCCGGCCAGGAAACAATTGACGAGCCGAAACGTGGTCCGAGTTGTAGTGGGGAGGCCTAGTGGTCGACCATTCCGGGGACGCCGAACTAAAGGCTTCCACCGACCGGTGGATGTTCGTGGGTCTCGTGCTTATGGGCCTGTTCGTACTCGCCTTTCCTCTGTATCGGTGGTACGAACCAGCGGCACGCACGGCTGCTAGGGCCCAGCAGATCGACAGCCAAGCCGCGCTGGGCTCACAGATTTTCGAGTTCAACTGTTCGAGCTGTCACGGCGCCGAGGGGCGAGGTGGTACCGCACCGGCTCTCGCAACACAGCAGTTCTTGGGGATGGTGACCGACGACCAGATTGTTCATTTCGTGTCGCTCGGCACTCCCGGCTCCGAAATGGTCGGATACTCGATCGACAACAACGGGCCGTTGACCTCCCAGCAGATCCGGGCGGTGGCGACCTACCTACGGTCCCTCGAAGACGTGGCCATCGACAACTCAAGCTGGCGCTATCCGTTGGCAGCGGAGGGACTTACAGGACGCGACATCTTTGTGCTTGGCTGCTCGCGTTGCCACGGACTCCAGCTCGAAGGCGGCGAGGGTATACCCGCACTTGGTGTCGGAACGGAAGCGGCTGAAGATTCGGATGCTCGTATTGCGAAGCGTATTCGCGAGGGCGAAGATGAGATGCCGGCCTTCGGAGGGACGCTCGGTGAAGAACAGATCCAGATGCTTATCGCGTATCTCCGAGAGGCGCAGGCAAAGTCACCGTGACGATTCTCAGGATCAAGCAGGTGACCGACTCTAGGTGCGGCTGACGATGAGTTTGTGGATGACCTCAAGCAACGAGAACTAAGAGGGTAGGTTCGATTCCGGGTTGGCTCTCTGCCGATGCGATGCTGTCATCGCGCATTGTGACATGCAGAATCGTGCTTAATGCGGTCTCCATGTCCTCATCAACGCGGCTAGAGCGCTCATGAGCACGGACTCGGAGCCAACGACACTCCTGACTCAAGATGTAGATTCGCCCACCACCTCACGCGGCGACAAACCATGCCTCCCCCGGGTCGCATGTACTTGGGGTTGCAGTCGCCCCTCCGACACCAAGAAGCCCCCGGCAAACGGGGACGTTTTCTTTTTGGATCGTCGCTGACATATGCAAGACCCGAGCGCGTGCATCCCCGAGATCGGCTGAGTGGCCCTACTTGGTCTTCGGTCCTGCCATAGCCTGGGCGCCGCGCATGATCATGCGGACCTCGACGATAATTCGCTGCCTGACCTCTTCTCTTTCTTCGGGTGGAAGATCGATGGCGGCCGCCCCCAGATTGAATGCCACGGTCACCATTGCTTGGGCGGCGAGGTCGATGTTGGCGATGGGCCGGTTGGTGGCTTTCGCTTCACGACGGAGGTCGTCGGCAAGGTCGTCGGCGAAGCGGTCGATTTCCTTTTGGATCGCCCGTCGGAACTCGGGTGTACTGCCAGCTCCCTCTCCCCGCAGCAACCGGAAGAGGTTGGCGTTGTTCGC
>JAENVV010000291.1 GCA_016650365.1 Acidimicrobiia bacterium | reverse complement strand
GAGGATGACGAGGTACGGGAATCGGTCAAACCCTTCCTCGTCGATACCGCCTGCATCCCACTTCTCGTGGTAGCCGCCGATATCGCGTACTCCCGAGTCGGCCAGAAGGTCGTACCGACGGTCCATCTCGTCAACCGCCCACTTGAGGACCTCATTGGCCTTCTTGGGATTCGTGATGACCCGGGTCAGCAGATGCGGGACGCCGTTGTATTGGCCCAGCTCCACTCGTTTCGGATCCACCATGATCATGCGGACCTCGTCGGGATGCGCTCGCATGAGGATCGAAGTGATGAGCGAGTTCATACAAGACGACTTTCCGGCTCCGGTAGCGCCTGCAATGAGAACGTGGGGTAGCTCGGACAGATTCACGAGAGCGGCCCGACTATTGATGTCCATGCCGATCCCGACTGTCATCGGGTGGGTTTCGTCGTGAGCCTCCTGGGTACGCAGAATGTCTCCAAGCGTGACCATGCGACGCTTACGATTCGGCACCTCAACCCCAATGGCGGACTTGCCGGGAATCGGGGCAAGCAACCGAACGTCGGGCGTTGCCATCGCGTAGGCAATGTCGGTCGCCAGGTTCGTTACCCGCGAAACCTTGACGCCGGCAGCCAGCTCGATTTCGTACCGGGTCACCGTCGGTCCGGGGACGATCTTGGTCAACTTGGCATCGACCCCGTGCTGGCGGAGTGTTTCTTCGAGGTCGGCGGCAGTTTCTTCGAGGGCCCGCCGATTATGGCTCTCCGCCTTGCTTTCTCGCAACAGTTCGATCGGAGGCAATTGGTAGGCCTTGTCTGCCACCCGGTTTACCGCAGGAATCGCCTCTTTCTTGGCCTTCTTCACCGGCTCGGGCCGCGACTTTTCTGGCGCCGACGCCGGCTTCTTCAACTTGGGTCGATGGGCCGAAGGCGCTTTGCTCGCCACGTGACGGGGTCGTTGGGCGGGGGCCTTGTCTGGTAGATCAATCCTGAGGCCACCAGCCCAGGTCTTGAGCCGCTTGCCGACGGCCCTGAAGCCAAGGAACAGTTCGCGAACACTCGTTCTGGTGGCGAGAAGAATACCCATCGATGTCAGAGCGGATAACACGACGAAGGCGCCCCAGAATCCGATGACCCGGCTCATCGGAAAGGAAACGAGCGAACCGATGGCCCCGCCCCGCGCTCGAATGAGCTCGGCGTTGCCGAATAGTTCCACAGCTCCGGTGAGAAGGTGGAACAGTGACAACGCCCCGAGATAGGACACCGTGGTGCCAATACCGATCTTCGGGTAGTCGGTGCGAGGATTGCCGACAATGAGAATCACGCCTACCGTTGTGAAAAGTACCGGTATCAGATACGCCCACAGACCGAACGAGAACGTCAGTCCGGCGGTGATCCATGAACCAAACGGTCCGGCATTCCCGAAGAAGGCCAGGCCGATGAGCATGGCCAAAACGACCAGGGCTACGCCCCAGACATCGTCGGTTTGGGACCCCAGCCGACGCCTAAGCGACTCGAACAGGGAAGCCAGCGTGGTCCTGTTCTTGACCGGAGTTTTTCGTTTGTTCGTGGTGGGAGACACCCGTTTCCGACCGTTAGCCCCTGGACGGGTGGGTGTCTTCTTTGCCATTGGTTTTCACGATACACGGTTATGGCCCCTGCACCAACCACCTCCGCGCGATCAATCGCGCGGAGCGCGCGAATCAGGCGAGCGCCCAACCGGACCTATACCTCGAGGACAACCGGGATGACCACTGGCTTGCGACTCGTCTCGGCCCTGATCACCTGCTGGGCAGCCAAACGGACCGCCTTTTGATACTGACCAAGCTCCGACTGAGGGCTCAACTCGGAAACCGCCGCTCGAACCGCCTCGGCCGCTTTGGCGAGGATCGGGCGAGGGTCATCGGCAAACCCATGCGAATCGATATCGGGTCCAAGAATGACACTGCTGTCTGATCGCTGCACCCCGACCGTGACCACGACCACTCCATCATCGGAGAGATGCCCGCGGGCCCGCAGCACCGAATTGTTCACGTCTCCCGTACCGTCAAAGTAGACATAGCTGGCATCGACCGCCCGACGAGACACGATGGTTTTGTCTCCGACGATCTCGATCACGTCCCCATCCTCAAGAATGTGGACATCAGGCACCTTCATCTGTTCGGCCAGTTCGGCATGGGCGCGCAAATGGCGGTACTCACCATGAACAGGGACAAAGCTCTTAGGACGAATGACATTGAGAAATGTGGTCAATTCGTCGCGGGCGGCATGCCCGGAAACATGCACCTTGGCGTTGCGACCGTGATACACCCGCGCACCCGTCCGGTTCAGCTTGCTGATGACTTTCGAGACAGCTGCTTCGTTCCCAGGAATCGGTGTGGCCGAAATGAGAACGGTATCTTCCGGTTCAAGAGTGACCCACTTGTGACGCCCGGCGGCCATGAGCGACAGGGCCGCGAATGGCTCACCCTGACTACCGGTCGTGATGAGCAGCTGCTCGTGGGGGGGAAGTTTCATTAGGTCCTGGATGTCCATGATGTTCTCGGCGGGAATATCGAGGACTCCCAGCTCCGTTCCGACCGCCGAGACCCGGTGCATCGACCTACCGGCAAATGCCACTTTGCGACCGGCGGCAATCCCGGCATTGGCAATCTGCTGCACCCGATGGACGTGCGAAGCGAAGCAGGCCGCGACGACTCGACCTTCGGCGTGACTGACGATCTCGCCGATCTCTGACGCCAGTGACGTCTCGGAAGGGACAAAACCAGGGATTTCGGCATTGGTGGAGTCGGCCATCAACAAACGAACACCCTCGCGTCCGAAGTGGGCAAACTGTTGAAGATCCGTTGGGCGGCCATCGACCGGGGTGGGGTCAAGCTTGAAGTCACCCGAATGAATGACGAAACCTTCCGGCGTGTCAAATACAATCCCGGCCCCTTGGGGAATGGAATGCGAGACCGGAACAAACATGAAGCCAAACGGCCCGTGCTCAACCCATCGGTTGTCCTCACAACCGATGAAATCGGCCTCGACGCCTATTTCGTCGACCCGGCCTCTCGCCAGTGCCACCGATAGCTCGGTGCCATACACGGGTAGACCCGGGAACTCCTGAAGAAAGTAGGCGAGGGCTCCGACGTGGTCCTCGTGTCCGTGGGTGACGATGACGCATTCGACGTCTGTCTTTCGCTCGATGAGCCATTCCCAGTTCGGAAAAACCAGGTCAACACCGAGCATGTCCGCTTCGGGGAACATGAGCCCACAGTCAACGAGGGCGATCTTCCCATCATGTTCGATGGCGGCACAGTTGCGACCAATCTCGCCCAACCCCCCGAGGAATGTGATCTTGACGCTCACAGAGATTGCACCTTTCCCACAGCGGCAACCAACGTGGCAGTCGTCCCCGCAAGCGCTGGAAGCAACGGAAGACGGGGCGGACCCATCGGCTCCCACAGGGCCGACATGGCGCCCTTGAGAGGTACCGGATTCGGCTCCAAAAAACAACCTTCGAACGTCGGCATCAGTGCATCGTGAAGCCGGGTTGCCTCAGCCAGATCGCCTGAACCTGCCGCCGTCACCATTGCTTTGATCTGGGGCCCGACCAGGTGGCTTGCCACCGAGACGACTCCACACCCTCCCACCGACATTATGGGCAGTGTCATCGAATCATCTCCTGAGTAAATCGCAAAGTCCTCTGGAACCTGCTGTCTGGTTCGTGAGGAAAATCCCACGTCCCCGACGGCATCCTTGGTGCCGATAATTCGAGGATGTTGGGCAAGTTCGACGAGAGTTGGAATCTCGATGAGCCTCGCCGTACGACCCGGAATGTTGTAGATAAGCACCGGCAGGTCGGTGGCATCGGCAATGGCAGTGAAGTGGGCGATGAGCATCCGCTGGCTCGGCTTCGAATAGTAGGGAGTAACCGCCAATAGACCGTCGACGCCCAGATCAGCAGCCGCCTTCGATGCCTCGACCGAAGCGCGGGTGTCATACGTCCCCGTTCCCGCTATCACAGGGGCCTTGCCATCGACGGCCTCAACGGCCGCGGCATACAACGCCAGTTTTTCCGATGAGGTGAGGGTGGGCGATTCTCCGGTTGTACCGGTCACCAAGAGGGCATCGGAACCGTGCGATATGAGAAATCGGCACAACCGATGGAACTGGTCGTACTGCACCGAACCGTCAGAATCGAATGGAGTAATCATCGCAGTGACGACCGCTCCAAACGGGGCTTGCATCGATGTTCCGGTACCGGTTGGCATTGGTATGAGGTTACACGCATTGGCTCGAACTTCATGCGGGTTCTAACCCGCAAACCGCAACTAGGATTTCCCCATGCCAAATCCTTATGTAAAAGATGTCTCTGAGGCGCAATTCATGACCGAAGTGGTCGATCGCTCGACCCAGGTTCCGGTTCTTGTCGACTTTTGGGCGGAATGGTGCGGACCCTGCAAGACCTTGAGTCCGCTGCTCGAGGCCGCCGCCGCAGACTATGGCGGAGCGTTCGAGTTGGCCAAGGTCGACGTCGACGCCAACCAGGCGCTATCTCAATCAATGAAGGTTCAAGGCATCCCCACCGTGGTGGCTTTCGTCGGCGGCAAACCGGTCGGGCAGTTCTCCGGAGCCATTTCCGAGGCCGAACTTCGATCATTCATCGAACAGTTTGTGGGACCGCTGACTGATCCCGATGTCGAAGCAGCCCTCGACCTCCTCGATACCGGCGATGTCGCCGGTGCCGAAGCCGCCCTCCGCAACATCCTGACGCTTCGAACCAGCGAAGACGCCGCCAAGACTCTGGCGATGCTGTACATCGACACCGACCGTATGGAAGAAGCTCTCGAAGTACTCTCGACGCTGCCAGCCGACGAGGAGACCAAACGACTCAGCGCTCTGGCCGTAATGGCATCTGCGGGCGCCAACCTGGAAGAGTTCAGAGTGGCGTTTTCGGAGAATCCGACAGTCGAAAACCTGGTCTCGTACGCAAAAGCTCTAGCCGGGGCAGGCGAACCCGAACTTGCATTCGACGAATTGCTGGAGGCGATCGAGAAACGCGATGACGACAGTGACACAGCCCGGATGGCGATGATCGAGATCTTCGACATGCTCGGGAACGACCATCCGGTCGTCGGCATCTATCGCAAACGACTCGCCAACGCCCTCTACTGAGGGTTTCCCAAAGCGCGCCCGGCTTGGCTATTGTGCCGGACTCGGATTCGACCGACCAGTCAACCCTATGAAAAGGTTCCCACCATGCCATCTCAGTACGATGCCGCTCCGGCACTCACGATTGACCTCGACAAGTCATACACAGCCAAGCTGACCACCAGCCACGGTGATATCACAATCGAACTTGACGCGATCAGTGCCCCGCTGGCCGTCAATAACTTCATCTTCCTTGCCAGGGATGGTTTCTACGATGGGGTGATTTTCCATCGCGTCATCGAGTCATTCATGATCCAGGGTGGCGACCCCACTGGCACCGGCCGCGGCGGGCCAGGATACAAATTCCGTGACGAACTCGACGGAGGCGGCATGTACAGCCGGGGTACGCTGGCCATGGCCAATGCCGGACCCAACACCAACGGAAGCCAGTTCTTCATCGTCCACAAAGATGCCGGGCTGCCCAACGACTACACAATCTTTGGGAAGGTGCTTGAGGGGCTCGACACGGTCGACTCGATTGCTACGACCTCCACGGGGCCAGGCGACCGCCCGCACCAGGATTGTGTGATCACCGCAGTGGAGATCCTCGAAAACTAATGCGGTCCACATTCATGGTCCTGACCGCGCTGGTCTTGACCATTTTCGTGTCGGCGTGTGGCCCGTCAACCTCGGTTGAAGGCTATGCCTCCGACGGTGTGTCGACGTCAAACACTTTGGCAGCTGACGAGTTTTCGACGAGTTCATCGGTGCCAGCCGATTCGACAGACACCACGGTGCCGTCGGTACCGGCTCGTTCCCCAGCAACCATCCGGGAGGCGGAACGGTTGTCCTATGACAGCCCGCCGGCGCTCGCCATCGATCCCTCCGCACAGTACACGGCGACCATCACGACCAATCTCGGCGACATCGTGCTCGACTTTTTCGCAGACTCGGCGCCCCAGACCGTCAACAACTTCCTGTTTCTGGCACAACAGGGTTACTACGACGGGGTGATTTTCCACCGGGTCATACCAGGCTTCATGATCCAAGGCGGCGATCCAACCGGGACCGGGAGAGGCGGACCGGGATACTCGTTCGCCGATGAGCTAACCACTCCCCGAGCGTACAACCGGGGAATTGTGGCCATGGCCAACTCGGGGCCAAACACCAACGGGAGCCAATTCTTCATTATGCAAGAGGATTATGGTCTCCCCTATTCGTACACCATTTTTGGTGAGGTAACCGCCGGTATGGAGGTCGTAGACGCCATTGCCGCCATCCCCACCGGAGCGGGCGATCGGCCAACGACGGATGTGGTCATTGGATCGATATCGGTCACCGGCCCGTAACAATGCGTGTTCTTGCTCGCTTGAACGCGTAACCTGTGCCCATGGCTGAGTACTACCACACACAGGGAAAAGACCGACACGGGCCGATTGACCTCGTCGAGTTACAGGACCTCGTGACGTCCGGTCAGGTGAAGGGGACCGAGTACTACTGGACGACGGGAATGGCTGACTGGGCGACCATAGCCAGCTCCGAGCTGTTTTCAGTTCCGCACGATACCGGCATACCGCCGTCAGACGCGGCGAGCGATACGGTGGCAGAATCGACTTTTTCCACCCCGTCAACCCTGGCCGACCCTGCAGACCTCGAAAGCCTAAGCTCGATCGATCAGCCAACTGTTTCCACACCGACTGCCCGCTGGTCGCCAGATCCGGAGACACCGTCGACGACATCCATAGTCTCATCTTCAGCGACCGGCTCCGATCTCGGCACCGTGCAACGAGTGGCAGCCAAAATGCCCAAACCGCTTTGGCTGGTGATCAACGGCATCGTGACTGGCCTGTCGGGCCTACTGCTCGTGCTCGGGATTGTCACAATCCCCTTCGCCGTCGTAGTGATTTGGATGGCCGTCATGCTTTTCAAAGCCAACACATCGCTTGAGAACGCTCGACGAACCGGGTCGCTCGAGTCACTCGAGAAGGCGGCGAGCAATCTGAACACCTATTTCGCCATCATCACAATCATGACGGCACTGAGCATTCTCATAAGCGCCATCGTCTTCATCGCCATCGGCGTTTCGCTGTCGGACTTTTCGAATTTCTGAGCCACTAGCTCCAGAACCAAGCGAAGCTACTAACGAGCCAGGAGGCTGCGGTTCAGCGGTAGCTGTCCTCTTGTCCTTTGTGGGATTCGCCGTGGGAGCGACCTGGATCGGGATTGGCACAACCAATCTCGCCTTGTACTTCGCCGGCCTTCCGACCTCAGGGCTGTTCACCCTCTTCGGGTCCGAACTCGTGCTCGCCTGGCCGCTAGATGCACTGCTGTGGATATCGGCTGCCTGGATGGTCGGTACCCGGGTGCCCCCGAGCCGCTACCTCCGGGCCGTTCTCATCGTTTTGACCGCCGCCCTCATCTACGGGTTCACACTCAGCCAGTTTGTCGAACCGACCGGGTCAATTCTCTGAGTTCATAGAAGCGCGTCGAGGCCCAAGGTGACGGGATCGGAAAGACCGCCGACCCGGCGAATCGCCAACTCGATACCCTGGCCGAAGGCTGACCGGTCAGTCGTATCATGGCGAATCGTCAACGTTTGCCCGGCTCCCCCAAAGATAACTTCCTGGTTGGCCACGAGGCCGGGAAGCCGTACGGAATGGATTCGTACGCCATCCACATCGACGCCGAGGGCACCACTGGCTGTCTGGGAGACTCCCGCCCGCCGCTGGTCGGGCTGAGCAGCGCCAATCCGAGCGGCGGTACTGAGAGCCGTACCAGACGGCGCATCCACCTTGTGATCGTGATGCAGTTCAATGATCTCCGCAACGGGAAAGTAGGGAGCCGCCATTTCGGAGAACCGCATCATGAGGATGGCTCCGATGGCGAAATTCGGAACGATAAGACAGCGGGAGGTTGCGTCAATCCACATCCCGACTACCTCTTCAACCCGCTCCTCATCAAACCCGGAGGTGCCTACCACCGCGTGAACGCCCATGTCGTGCCACAGGGCCAGGTTGCCCATCACCGAACCGGGGGTCGAAAATTCGACAACAACATCGGCGTCGGCGACGCGAGCCGGATCTTCGATCAGAGCTTGATCAAATAGCTTCTCTCCTCCGTGGCCGGGAGCATACAACGGGCCAAGTAGAAGATCGGGGGCGGCCTCGATGACCGAGCAGGCGAGCTGCCCCATCCGCCCGTGAGCACCAGATACCGCCACCCGCATCATGTCAGATATTTCCTAAGATTGGATTCTTCGAACGGGCCTACTGCCCCGATAACCCGGGGGCCACCAAGAACCGACTGCGCAACATCGAGCACGTCCTGACCGGTGACCGCTTCGACCCGGGCAATATGCTCGGAGATCGAGATGTGTTCCTGGCCGGTCAATTCCCGCTTACCGAGCCGCACCATCCGGGAATTGGCGTCTTCGAACCCGAGAGCCATCGCTCCCCGCATGTTCGACTTGGCCCGGTCGAGTTCCTCGGCGGTAATTCCTACAGCCATCATCTTCTCCAGTTCGACGTTGACAAGGTCCATAACCGTCTCGGTTTGGTCCGGGGTCGTTCCGACATACACGCCCCAGGCGCCCGCATCCGCAAACGGCAGGGCAAAGCTGTACACCGAATAGGCCAGGCCCCGTTCCTCGCGAATCGTCTGGAATAGCCGTGACGACATCCCACCACCGAGAATGTGGTGCAGGACGTCAAAGGCAAACCGGCGGTCGTCTCCGCGCTCCAATCCCTTACCGCCCATGACCAGATTGGCCTGTTCGGTATCTTTGACCTCGATTTTTAGGGCCGAATCCCATTTGTGCTCGGCGAACTCGTGCGGAACCGCCGCCCCGCTCCATTCGCCAAAATGTCGACTGACGAGCTCAACGGCCTGTTCGTGCTCCACCGCACCGGCGATGGCGAATACCGTCGAGCCGGCTCCATACCGGCGTTTCCAATAGCCGACAATGTCATCACGAGTCATGCCGAGAATCGACTCGCGACTCCCGAGGATCGGCATATCCAAAACGTGCCCGGCAAAAGCTGCCTCGGTGAAACGCTCAAAGACCGCATCTTGAGCGTCGTCTTCTGACATGTTGATCTCTTCGATCACGACATGGCGTTCAGAGTCGATCTCATCGGCTCGGAAGGCCGGCTGTTGAAGCATCTCCCCCAATAGCTCCATGCCGTCATCAAGGTCATCATCAAGGAGTCGCGCCCAAAAACACGTGTACTCCTTGGACGTAAACGCATTTGACTCGGCACCCATTCGATCAAAGGAGCGGGAAAGTTCGATCGCAGAGACCCGTTCGGATCCTTTGAACAGGAGGTGTTCGAGAAAGTGAGAAGCACCGGCTTCGTTGGGCAACTCGTCCCGCGTGCCCGTGTCAACCCAGGCACCTACGGCAACGGATCGAATGCCGGGCATGGTCTCGGTGATGACGCGCAGACCATTCGGGAGCGTCGTAAGGTCGTAATACATGGCTCGCCATGATAGAGGCACTGTTCACCTCAGCGTCCACCACCGATCGGGACCTATGCCTCCCGTCTGGCCGACCCGCTCGATCGATGGTACAAACGGTCCGGGATAGCCAGGTTGGATGTACGCTCGGCGCGGGTAGTGGCCCGAAAACGGTTGATTGTGAAAGCGACCGATTCAATTTGACGCGCATGAGACAATGGGCGACTAATGCGCGACCGATCCATGCTTACCGAGATACTTCCTCCGGAGGAACGGGCCATCGAAAAGGTGGTCGAACGCTACCAACGGGTGGCACCGGCCGTGACCCGGTTTGCCAGGACGCTATGTGGCAACCAGGAGCTCCGGGTGCGGCTGGGGTCAGAGGCCAAGAGCTCACCAAACGAGATCGTCGTGAACCCGGGAATCTTCCAGGCGGCCTACTCACGGCGTGCCCCGGTCACGCCCGAAGAGGTTGCGCTGGCATCGGCCCTACATGAAGTCGTCCATCTGGTGTCGACCAACCTTGACGAACGGCGCCCGCTCCCGCGCCAATGGTTCGCGGAGAACGACGAGATTCCTGACGGCGAGTTCGACCTGCTCGATGCGCTCGGGAGAGCGGGTGGCGGCGCCGCCGAGGCACTGTTCTTCGCCCTGGAAGACGCCCGCCAGGAACGCCAGGGACTCAATGTCTATCCGGGCGCCCGATCGGTTCTCACCGATATGTACGTAGCCGCCCTCAGCCAGGCCCTCGCTGGGTCCAAACCGCTCGCCCAGTTCGGGATCGCCTGTTTCATGCTGCTCGGTGGACATGTTGACCGCGACTACCTTGAGAAAAAGACGGACGGCCGAGTGGCGGTGGCCCTCGCCGACGCAACTCCCTTCATCGAAGCGGCCGCAGAAAGTACCGACCCATGGGAAATCGGAACCCTCGCCTTGCAGCTCCTCAACGTCGCCAAACTCCACAAGATCGTGACACCGTCTTCGGCAACGGAGACTGCCGGGCAGAAGAAGACCCGCCAGGACGAGGACGAATCCTCGATCGCCGAAGGCGTCGACGAAGTCCGATTGCTCACGCCAATTCTCCAGGACAGCGAAACGTACGAAAGGACGCGTAAGGCGTCTGATGCCCGGGCTGGTGAATCCATGCGGCGGGCGCCGTCGGAGGTCGCCAGTCAGGAATCAACCGACCAGATCCTCAAGGTTTCTCAGGCGCCGACCGTGTATCTGCCTTCGGGTCAAGCGGGCAAGCTCATCGTTGCCCCATTCCCCGAACGGTTTCGGCAGTGGAGCCCACAGGGGCGTGAGAGCCTCAAGGAAGCTACCCGGCGATGGAACATGGCCCAGGGCCGGATTTCTGGAGAGCTGTTTCCGCTATTCGCGGCAAATCAGAGGCGCGGCCTGCAATCAGGCTTCGATGCGGGAGATCTGTCACCGCACGCCCCGCTCCTGCTCGCCGGCGGCCTCTACGAGCGAATGTACGAGCGCCGGGCCCGGCGCACCCGGAGGTCATACGCCGTGAGCTTGCTCATCGATGGCTCGGCGTCGATGCTCCAACCACGATCGATTGATGGTACGAGTCGCAAATCGCCATGGGGCCTGGCGGCCGCCACCCTGGGCGCCTGGTCGCTAGCCCATCTGTGTGACGAGCTACAGATCGACTTCGAGGTGGCCTTATTCAACCGCTCGTTTGCGGCAGAGCCCTTGGACACCGAATGGGAGTATTCTCGCCGCTCGACACGGACGACCAGCGGGCTGCGCCGGACGCAGGGTTCCAATGCCGACCGACTCGCCTCGACCGTCAACCATTACATGATCAAGTCGTTCCAACAGCGCTGGCGATCAGTAAGCGATGTGATGGCCGGCCTGTTTTTCTCAGCCGCCGATGCCAGGACCGCAGCCGAATATGCTCGCCGCGAACCCCGCCAATCTCCCCCGATCTCGATGTTCTCCAAAGGCGCCAACGTTGACGAGTTCAACGTGACTCACGCCGCCGAGCGCATGGCCCGCCTGGGAGCGACTGTGCGAGTTCTGGTGGTCCTCGCCGATGGGATGACCCGGGGCTCAAGCCATGAGCTTCAAGCCGCCGTGGCAAGGGCGGAAGCCAACGGGACCATCGTGTTGGGTATCGGAATTGGTGAGGACACCGTCGAGACGGTTTACTCCCGGTACCAAATCGTCGAACGGCCCGAAACGTTGGCCCGCTCGGTTATCGAAGGCGTGAAGGGTTCGCTGCGACGGACCCTCCACGCAGAAGGTTTTTCAAGTCGGACATTCTCGTCCGACTTCCATTGGAAGGAGACGACTCATGTCTAAAACGGTCATATTCAAAGATCCCACCGGAGAGGGCTCACCAATCGAGCTCGCCACCTTCACGGTGCCGAAGTCAATCCCCGATTACGAGCACCGTATCAAGAAGGTCCCGGATCCTGACCCACATTATGTGGACCTCGGCATGCTCTACCGGTTTGCGCAGGTCGAGAAGGTCCGTCGGGAAAGTTCCGACTCCTTCGTCCCGCTCCATGTCGCAGTACGTGGCCATATGGGTACGGGTAAAGATCACGACATCGAGCAGTTCGCAGCCCTGATCGAGCTTCCGTACTACCGCATTCCACTCACCGGCGAAGTTCGTGACATAACGCTGATCGGCTCGACGAAACTTCACGGTGATGGAAAAGGCGGAACGGAATCCCGCTGGGAGGACGGGGACATCACCCGGGCGCTGCGCGGACCTGCTCTCGTCAACCTCTCCGAGCTCAACGCCGCCGGAGCCGAGACGCTCTTTGCGCTGCACGGCCTCCTCGATCGTTATCAGGCGATCGACCTACCGAACGGTGAAAATGTCGAGCTACGCGACGACGTCCGCCTTTTCGGAACGATGAACCCGACCGACCTGCGGGACTACGCCGGTACCCAGACGCTCAACAAGGCGTTCGCCGACCGATGGGTTATCTGGCATAAGCGGTTCCCGAACGCCGAGCAGCTTCGGACGATGATCACCATGCGCTATCCGACCCTGGCCGATCCGTTCGTCGAAGCAATCGCCCGCCTCGCCAGCGAAATCAACGAGTCATTCGAACAGACCGACGCCGGAACCAGGGTTGAGACCCCGATGAGTTTGCGAGGCACCCTCGACCGGCTCCCGACCGGCCTACAAATGTTTTCGGACTCGGACGACCCGCTGCGACGCGCCTGGGAAGAGTTCGTCCTACCCCATGTTGATGAATACGACCAGGATCACTACGAGACCGTATGGAATGCCGTGGTGCGCAAGGGCCCATCGGAAAAACCGTATACCGGGCGAGCGTAGGGCGATGCGCAAATACGACACCGGGAACGAGGCCATCGACGCGGCCGTCGTGGCTCTTGTCGCCCAGGCCGGGGAGAATCCCAACCAGGACATCACTGCCGAGATCATCACCACGGCCCTCAAGCTCTATCGGGACGGCGCCACACGTGGTGACCTGAAACTCGTAAACACGGCTCTGAAAGAGATGCGCTATTCCATGCTCGTCTTTTCGCGTGATCGCGACCGGCCCAAGGTGACCATGTATGGGTCGGCTCGCACCGCGAGCACCACGATCGAATACCAATTGGCGAAACAGTTTGCCGAGATCATGGTGGCTCGCAGTTGGGCTGTCATCACCGGGGCCGGCCCTGGCATCATGGAAGCAGGTAATGAAGGGGCCGGGATGGACGCATCGTATGGCGTCAATATTCGACTTCCTTTCGAGTCGGAAGCCAATCCGTTCGTGTCGCCGGATCGGCTCATCAACTTCAAGTACTTCTTCACCAGAAAACTCGGATTCGTCAAGGAATCTTCCGCTTTCGCCCTCTTTCCCGGAGGGTTCGGCACGATGGACGAAGCCTTTGAGTTGCTCACGCTCATCCAGACCGGCAAGGCTGATCTGTATCCGATTGTGATGGTCAGTTCTGGCGAATCCAACTATTGGGCCAAATGGAACGAATTCGTCGTCGATGAGTTGGTGGCTTCTGAACTGATCTCGCCCGACGACCAGAATCTGTACCTCATCACCACCGATCCGACGACGGCGGCCGACGAGATCTGTCACTTCTACGCAAACTATCGATCCCAGCGATATGTGGACGGCAAACTGATGTTGCGGATCACCCACGGCCCGACCAGGGACCAGCTTTCAGATCTCAACGACCGATTCTCGGACATCCTCGTGTCGGGCAAAATCGAGACCGTCGAGCCGAGCAGCGCAGAGCTGCGGGACAACGATGATGTATCAGCCAGCCGACTTCAGCTTCACTTTGATCGCCGCCACTACGGGCGGCTTCGCTCGCTGGTCAATACCGTCAATGACTGGGTGGCGACTCCCGCGATCATCCACCCCGGCACACCCTTCACTGACGAACAGCAGGACCGACCGTGGTGACCATCTTCCAACGGGCCGCAGCCAATCCAGCTACCATATTCCTGCTTTGAGAGAAATACTTTCCGACCTGGTGGCCGAAGAACAGGCACTTGATCAGCTGTTACAGCGGATCAATCCGCGCGACTGGCACAAAAAGAAGATCCGTAATGGATGGACCATCCATGAATTGGTCAGCTACCTCTCCGAATCCGAACGGTACGCGTACAACGCCCTGGCCGAAGGAGGCTCTCAGCTCGTCGACTTCGAAACCCTCGGCGGGATTGAAGGCGTCCGCAAGAAGGCGATCAGGGTGGGAGACGGAATGCGCTCCCAGGACATCATCGAGGTGTGGCGAGGAGCTCGGGCGAAAGTCATCGAGGAACTCTTCCGAGCCAACCCCTCCGTTCGAGTGCCAACGTTCAACGGGACCATGAGCGCCCGGACGTTTGCCACCGCCAAACTTGTTGAGGCCTGGTCGTTCGCACTTGAGATCGACGAAACCATCGGTGCGGAGGAAGAGATGGAGGACACTCTGCGACTCCGACATGTCGCCTGGTTCGCCCTGGCGAGTCTCCCATACGCTTTTCGTAAGGCCGGCGTCGAATATGACGGGACGGTCAGGCTCGAAGTCATGGGCCCGAAATACTCCAAGTGGGTCCTGGGGCCACGCGACTCGGACCAGGTAATCCGCGGCCAGGCCTCCGACTGGTGCAGGATCGCCGTCGGATTCATCCAGCCCGAAGATGCTCCCACGATCAAGACCGAAGGCGACATGGCCGCCACGGCTCTTGAGCTCGTCAACGTCCAACTGTGACGTTCCCCCGGCTGATCGGGATGGTCCATCTGCGACCACTCCCGGGGTCTCCATCATTCGGTGGTGATATGGCGTCTGTCGTAGCCCAGGCACAAGCTGACGCCGTGGTTCTCGCCGAATCCGGTTTTGGCGGGGTCATGGTCGAAAACTTCGGCGACGCTCCCTTTTTCAAGGACAATGTTCCGGCCACAACCGTGGCGGCGATGACCAGCGCGGTTGACGCAGTCCGGCGGGTGGTCGATCTTCCTATCGGCGTCAACGTGCTGCGTAACGATGGCCTGGCAGCGCTGGCGATCGCGGCAGTCACGGGTGCGAACTTTGTCCGGGTGAATGTGCTCTCGAGCATGATGTTCACCGATCAGGGGATCATCGAAGGCCGGGCGGCCGAGATCGGACGTTTACGAGCCCAACTGTGCCCACAGATCGCCGTTCTGGCGGACGTCTATGTCAAACATGCCGTCCCCCCGGAAGGTCTGACGCTCGAGCAAGCCGCCATCGACCTGTGGGAGCGCTCAGGAGCTGACGGGGTCGTGGTATCGGGGACCGGCACCGGGTCGGCCACCGACCCGAAAGATTTGCAGCGGGTTCGGGTGGCGATCCCCGATGCGCCTATCTTCATAGGCTCGGGAGCCACGCCAGATTCGGTTGCCGAGCTCACACCGTGGGCCACCGGTTTCATCGTGGGCTCCGCCTTGAAAATGGGTCCCGTCACCGGGCCGGTTGACGCCGGTTTGGCCAGGGCGTTCGTGGCCGCAGCCCGCTAACCCTCCTTGGTCACGCTGAATCCTGTCTTGGCGAGCAGTCGAAGGAACGCCTGGGCCGGCTCTTTGAACTGGGCCGGACGCAAGACATCGTCGAATTCGTCCATGAACCGAACCATGGCCTCCACGATGTGCGATAACGAAACCGCATTGAGGTTCGAAGCATCTGCCCTTCCAAACGCCACCAACCGCGTACGGACGAGCCCACCGGACCGGGCCGCCACCATCGAAACGCCGGATTCGGTCACCTGACCGATCACCTCGTCGAGCTCGGCGGCATAGATCCATTCGACCCGATGCAACACCGTGTGAAGCACCTCGTGGCGGGTGAGACCAGGATTGAACACGGCTTCACCTTGTTTGACTTCACCGACTATGACATCGATGGTCTCAGGTACGAGTTCGAGGACGTCATCGTTGATGAGCAGCATGCGACAGTCGTCTTCGTCGTGAGGATCGGCGGCAAAGATCTGCCCGGGGAACCGCAGAGCGACGATATCGACGTCGGTGAGCGTTTCATACAGTCCGGATTGCGTCTTTTTCTGGACTTCCATTTCGCTCAACGTGAGATACCCATTGAGACGCAGGTAGGACTCGACGAGATTAACTGCAATATCCATGCGGCCATTGTGGTCGTCCCGGTCGCCAACCCGGCGGATCCTTCTACGATACGAGCATGGATCTTCCGTTCAGTCCTGCGACCTCGGCGTGGTTCGAGGCTTCCTTTCAGGCACCCACTGTTGCCCAATCGGACGGTTGGAAAGCCATCGGTGAGGGCGCCCACACGCTCATTCATGCCCCAACCGGGTCGGGAAAAACCCTCGCCGCCTTCCTCTGGGCACTCGACGGGTTACTTCACGCTCCGGTTCCTGCACGGGCTGACCGGTGCCGGGTTCTCTACATCTCACCGCTCAAGGCCCTGGCGTATGACGTCGAGCGAAACCTGCGAGCCCCCCTTCGGGGTATTCGCCACGCGGCCACCCGGCTCGAGTTGGGCGAACTCCCTGAAATAACCACCTCGTTGAGAACCGGTGACACGCCGGCGAACGAGCGCCAACGGATGCGGCGCACGCCACCCGACATCCTTATCACGACCCCCGAATCGCTGTTTCTGCTGTTGACGTCCGAAGCCCGCGAATTCCTGCGATCGGTCGAAACGGTCATCGTCGACGAAGTACACGCAGTGGCAGGCACCAAGCGTGGCGCCCACCTCTCGTTGTCATTGGAACGCCTCGAAGAGATTTGCCACCGACCACCCCAACGAATCGGGCTTTCCGCCACCCAGCGTCCGCTTGAGACCATCGGGAAGTTCCTGGCCGGCGGCGAGGTTACCGACGACATCTGGCGACCTCGGCCGGTGACGATCGTCGATGACATAAGCGAGAAGGAACTCGACATCAACATCGTGGTCCCGGTCGAAGATATGACCGCTCCCGCCCCGCCTGACGGGGAACCGGGCGAACCTCAAGACAGCCGATCGATCTGGCCGGCCGTGTATCCACGGATTCTTGAAACCATCAGGAAGAACACGTCAACGATCGTGTTTGCCAACAGCCGCAGATTGGCCGAACGACTGTCGAACGAACTGAACCGGATTGCCGACGAACCGCTGACCAGAGCCCATCATGGCTCGGTGGCCCGCGAGCAACGCGTCGAGATCGAGGAGGCCCTCAAGGGAGGCACCCTTCCGGCGGTTGTGGCCACCTCGACACTCGAACTCGGTATCGACATGGGAGCCGTAGATCATGTGGTCCAGGTGGAAGCACCCATCAGCGTGGCGTCCGGCCTTCAGCGAGTCGGCCGGGCCGGTCACCATGTCGGCGCCACCTCTGCCATGACCATTTTCCCGAAATATCGCGGTGATCTGCTGGTCAGCACAGTGGTGGCCGACCTTATGCGAAAGCGATTGGTAGAAGCTACGAAGATCCCCCGCAACCCGCTCGACGTGCTCGCCCAGCACGTCGTGGCCATGGTCGCCATCGACGCCGCCACCGTCGATGAGGTTTATGAGGTGGTCCGCCGGGCGGCTCCCTATGCCGACCTGGGTCGGGGACCCTTCGAAGCAACCCTCGACATGCTCGCCGGGCGGTACCCCTCCGATCTATTTGCCGAACTCCGACCGCGCATCACCTGGGACCGCGTGACCGGCGCGTTGGAAGCTCGACCGGGCGCTCAACGACTCGCGGTTCAGAACGCCGGCACTATCCCTGACCGGGGGTTATACATCGTGACGTTGCCCGAGGGAGGCAAAGTTGGCGAACTGGACGAGGAGATGGTCTACGAGTCCCGGGTAGGCGATGTCTTCCTTCTCGGGACCACCGCCTGGAAGATCACCGACATCACCCACGACCGGGTGATCGTGCTTCCGGCCCCCGGCGCTCCTGGAGCCAAGATGCCGTTCTGGCATGGCGATCAGGCAGGGCGTCCGCTAGCCACCGGCCGGGCATTGGGAGCGTTCGTCCGTGAAATCGGGGCGGCCGACCCGAAGGACGCCGGGGAACGCCTGCAAACCGAATATCGACTCGACGCCCTCGCCGCCAGGAACCTCGTGGCCTACATCACAGAAGAAAAAGAAACCGTCGGAGCGCTCCCCACAGACCGCACCATCGTCATCGAACGGTTCCGCGACGAGATCGGCGACTGGCGACTCGTGCTGTTGTCACCGTTCGGTGCCAAGGTTCACGCCCCGTGGGCGATGGCGCTCGGCAAACGGTTCGCCGAACAGTACGGCCACGATCCCAACGTCATCTGGGCAGACGATGGGATCGCGTTCCGGTTTCCCGATGCCGATGAGCCTCCCAACCCGCAAGACCTGCTCATCGACCCGGAAGAAATCGAAGCGATGGTGGTTGATCGGGTGGCCGAGTCCGCGTTGTTCGCCGCCCGGTTTCGAGAGGCGGCGGCCCGCGCCCTACTCCTCCCCCGCCGACGGCCAGGGAGCCGCACCCCCTTGTGGTTGCAACGCCGCAAGTCGGCTGACCTCTTGTCGGTCGCCCGCGAGTTCGGCTCATTCCCGATCATGCTGGAGACCTACCGGGAGATACTCCAGGACGACTTCGATCTCCCTGCCCTCATCGAGGTCCTCGGAGACATCCGCTCCCGCAGGGTTCGGGTCGTCGAAATGGATGTCGACGTTCCTTCCCCGTTTGCGGCCTCACTGTTGTTCTCGTTCATCGCCGCCTACCTGTACGAAGCAGACACGCCTCTGGCCGAGCGACGGGCAGCTGCTCTGACTCTCGACCGGGACTTGCTTCGGGAGCTTCTCGGGGAGGGTGAGCTTCGGGAACTCCTATCGGCAGATGTCGTGGCCACCATCGAGTTGGAGTTACAACGACTGGCCGACGGATATCGGACCAAAGGGGCCGAAGGAGTTGCAGACCTACTGCGAATGCTCGGACCCCTGACAACCACCGAAGTCGATGTGCGCACCGAAGACGCCGCAATTGAGACTCTGGCGACCCTTCAAGAGGCACGGCGGATCATTCCCGTCACCATCGCCGGCACGGAGCAATGGGCGATTATCGAAGATGCCTCTCGGCTCCGTGACGGTCTCGGCGTACAGATGCCTCCCGGGGTCCCCCACACCTTCCTGGAGCCGGTCGTCGATCCGCTCGGCGATCTCATCGGTCGCTACGCCAGAACCCACGGACCCTTCACGAACGAGCACGTTGCCCAGCGGCTGGGTCTGCCAATCGCGGTGGTCGACACGACCCTGCAACGTCTTGAGGCGGCCGGACGGGTCACGGCGGGGGAATTCCGACCAGGCGGGCGTGATCGTGAATGGGTGGACAATGACGTACTGAGGCGACTCAAGCGGCGCTCGTTGGCGGTGCTACGCAAGGAGATCGAGCCGACCGAGCCAGCCGCCCTCGCCCGTCTCTCAGTCACGTGGAATGGCTTGACGACCAGGCGTCGGCCGGGTGCCGGGCCGCTGCTCGACGCAGTACGCCGACTTCAGGGGGCGGTCATCCCCGCGTCGGTGTTGGAAACCGACGTGCTGGCCGGAAGGGTCGACTACTCCCCCGGCGTGCTCGATCAGCTCATGATGACCGGTGATGTGGTGTGGATGGGCCGGGGAACGCTGGGGAGCCGCGACGGCAAACTGGCCCTCTATCTGCGTCAACAGTTGCCGTTGCTGGCGCTACCTTCGACCGACGAGCCACTAACCGGCCAACTGCACGAGGCGATCCGCCAGCACCTCACCGATCGGGGCGCGTCGTTCTTTCGAGATATATACGAAGCGGTTGGGGGTGGTGACCCCTCAGAGTCCGTCGAGGCCCTCTGGGACCTCGTCTGGCACGGCGAGATCACCAACGACACCCTCGCTCCGGTCAGAGCCCTGTTGTCGTCTCGCCCCCGCAAAGCCGCCAAGGGCCGACCGTCGGTGTCCAGTTCGTTCCCACCGTCGTCGGCCGGACGTTGGTATCTCGTATCCGACCTCATCGGCAAGTTGCCAGAACCGACCGCCCGGGCGACCTCCTGGGCGGATCAGCTCCTCGACCGTCACGGGGTCCTGACTCGCCGGGCGGTGCTCGGGGAAGGTTTCCCCGGCGGGTTCTCGGCGCTGTACCCGGTGCTCAGCCACATGGAGGACATTGGAAAGGTGCGCCGCGGCTACTTCGTCGAGGGATTGGGTGGGTCACAGTTCGCCCTTCCAGGCGCCGTAGATCGGCTCCGCACCGACCCGGCCGACCAACCGATTCTCGTAGCAGCTACCGATCCAGCCAACCCGTACGGGGCAGCTATCGACTGGCCGCCCCACGAGCACGGCCAGGCTTCGCGGTCGGCCGGGGCATATGTGGTCCTGTCGGCAGGCAAGTTGATCGCCTACGTCGAGAACCGCAAAGTTCTCACGTTTACGACGGATGTCAACCAACTCGGCGCGGCAGCCGGGCAAATCGCTGAAGCCGGCCGGCGCAGAACCGGCTTGAGGCTTCTGACGTCCGACGATGAGCCGATCAGCCAAACCCCCCTGGGGGGCCTTTTGAAAGAATCAGGCTTCGTACTCGGTCACCGGGGCCTCACGTACCGACATGCCTGAGGGCGACACGATCTACCTGACGGCCGAACGGGTCGGAGCCGTACTTTCCGGGCAAACACTCACCGCCGTTTCGGGATCCTCCGGACCCATCCGGGCCAATTCCGCCCGGTTGACCGGCACTTCCGTTGTTGACGTCCGGAGCATCGGCAAACACGTACTTGTCGAGACCGACGCCGATCTGGTCATTCGGACCCATTTGCAGATGTCGGGTACCTGGGAGGTGTACGAGCCCGGCCGGCGTTGGCTCCACCCGCAAGGTGCCGCCCGGGTCGTACTGGAAACCGCCGCGGCGGTGACGGTGTGCTTCAGCGCTCCTGACATTTCCGTAGACACACCTCAAGCGGCACAAGTCGAACTGGCTCACCTTGGCCCCGACCTCTGCGCCGACGTTTTCGATCGCGACGAAGCGATCCGGCGCATGGCTGGGCCTTGGAAGGATACGCTCGCAGAGCACCTCGCCGATCAGCGGATCATGGCGGGAGTTGGCAACGTGTACAAGTCCGAGATTCTGTTCCTTGAGCGTCTACACCCCGAGGCTTCTCCGCTTCTGGAGTCCGAGGCAACCGAACGAGTCGTCGACCGGTCGCGTCAGCTACTCATGTTGAACCGACGGCGGCCCAACCGGATAACCACCGGCGAAACCCGCCGCGGCGCCGAGCTGTGGGTGTACGGACGGGGCGGTCAACCCTGTCGACGATGTCGCACCAGGATCAAAGCAGCCTGGATCGGCAACGCCGAACGCATCACGTACTGGTGCCCTGAATGTCAACAAGGTACCTAGACCGGTCCCGGGACGTCAGGAGGCGCCGGCCGGGGTGACCCTGACCGGTGGCCGACCGGTGCCACCCGGCGGTCTGTAACCTGGCCCCATCAACTCAAGGAGCGCCATGACAGTTTTTCGGGTCAAGTCCCGCAGTTCAGGTCGAGCGATACGGATCGAAGGAGCCACATTGAGCGCCGAAGGGAGCTGGTTGTCCATCAAGGCGGCCGACAAAACGACCATCGCCATCTTCGAAGCCGGAGCTGTTGAGTATGCCATTGACGAAACCGCCGGCCAGGTAGACGACACCTAGCCCAATCTCAACGATCTATCGAAAAGAGACCGGGTGGCTAGGCCGGCTTGGCCAGGCCCCGGAGCTGGGCAAACGTGAAGATTCCGGTGGAATGGCCATCCGGTTGAAAAACGAAGTTGATCCCATAACTGCCCACCAGCTGTGCGTCGACGATCCGGGTCAGACTCGGGGCCATGAGACGGAGCGGGTTGGGGTCCTTCGAGCGGCAGTCAGCGCACCCGCAGGCATTTCGAATCGACGATGCCGGCCAGGTATCGATCGCCCCGTCCGCCCACTCCATCGAGAGCGTGGAGCCTTCGCCGCCTACTTCTATCCGCACAGGTACATCCAAAGCCTGGCCAGACTACCGGTAGTGTGTCCCAATGGCAGAGCTGACGGTTCGACCGGGAAACCCGGATTTCCTTGATCTCCCTTGGGAGACCCCACTTGGAGACTGGGACATTGAACACCTGGTCGAGCTCCCGAAGGGAATCTCGCGCCATACAGTCCGGTTCGTTGCCTACGACGATGGGATTTACGCCATCAAGGAACTCCCTACGGAACCGGCCAAGCGGGACTACCAGATCCTCCGGGCGTTGGAACCGCTGTCGGTGCCATCGGTGACCGCGGTGGGTCTCGTTGAACGGCGCACCGACGACCCGACGGAAGAACGGTCGGCCGCCCTGATCACCCGGTACGTCGACTTTTCGTTCTCGTACCGGGAACTTCTCCAGGGCCCTGGATTCGGGACAAGACGCAATCAGATGCTCGACGCTTTCGCCAACCTCCTCGTCGAGCTCCATCTGGCTGGCTGTTTCTGGGGTGACTGTTCCCTGTCGAACGTTCTGTATCGCTACGACGGGCCGGCGATCGAGACGATCATGGTCGACGGCGAAACCGCCTCGATATACGAGAACCTCAGTACCGGACGTCGGGAGGAGGACCTCTCGATCATGGAGTTAAATGTTGCGGGCGGCATGGCTGATATCGCCGCCGCTTCAGGCACGGACCTTGACGTGGCAGACCTGGCGCTCGGCGAGGACATCTCAGCTCGATATCGGGGGCTCTGGAAGGAACTTACGACTCAGATCTCAATCGGACCTGATGAGCGTCACCACATCGACGAACGAATCGAGCGCCTCAACAGCCTCGGTTTCACCGTCGATGAGATCGAAGTTCGGCCAGACGAGCACCGGATGGTTGTTCGGGCCAAGGTAGTCGGCCGTACCTATCACCACGATCGACTTCGTGAGCTAACCGGGATCGATGCGTTGGAAAACCAGGCTCGCCAGATTCTGTCGGACGTTTACTACTACCAGGCAAGAATGAAAGGTCCGGGATCCACCGGGAAGTCGGTCGCGGCGGTGCGATGGCGGGTGAGCGAATTCGAACCGATGATGGAACAACTCCGCAAGACCGACGGGGTGCTGGATCCGCTTCAAGCGTTTTGCGACGTCCTACACCATCGCTATCTCGCTTCTCAGGCGGCGGGGACCGACGTCGGCACGCGACAAGCATATGTCGGCTGGGTGGCTGAAGGTCGACCCGGCTACGACGTTTCCGGTAATTCGTAACCGGTCCTACGATCGAACCGTGAAACGAATCAAGCCACTACCCGGTCAGGAGTCTGTCTGGGACTACCCCCGTCCGCCCTCCATCGTCGGCGACTCGCGGCGAATCATCGTCGAATACAACCGCGAAGTAGTCGCCGACTCGATCACAGCCGTGAAGGTGCTCGAAACATCGCATCCGCCGGTTTTCTATATCCCCGGGTCTGACATTGATCTGGCCTATCTGTATCCGACCACATCTACCTCGTGGTGCGAGTTCAAGGGTCGGGCCGACTACTGGACCGTGGCGGTTGGCGACCGGGAAGCCATCGATGCGGTCTGGGGATACCCGACACCCGTCGAGGCGTACGCCGAACTCGCAGGCCGGTTTGCGTTCTATCCATCCAAAATGGACCGGTGCACGGTCGATGGCATCGTGGTCGAGAGCCAGCAGGGTGACTTCTACGGTGGCTGGGTGACCCCGGAGGTCGTCGGCCCATTCAAAGGAGCACCTGGCACGCGCGGCTGGTAGCTACCTCCAGATGAGCAATCGACCGTCGGCGGTGCCGGCGGCAAGAACGACGTGGCCGGCGACTTCAACGGCCACCAGGTTGGTCGATAACACCCCGCCCAGAGGCAGGGTCATGACGACCTCGACCGAGTCCCCCACCCTCCTCAGCACTGCCAGCGCATCTTTGGGCGTGTTGGGCACGACCAGCTCAACCTGCCCATCACCATCAACATCGAACGCCACCGCCATATCGAGATTCCGGCTGCCGATGGTGTGCGACGAAAACCCTTCGAGCGAGGCCACCAGTTCCAGCTGCCCGTTGCGCATCGCGAAGTATTCGACCACCCCTCCAATGTGGGGGGTTCGCACATCGACAAGCTCAACCTCACCATTCGGACCAAAAGGAGCCGCGGCGATCTGGTGGCGCCAGCGACCCCCCTCACCGATCGGATCAGACTCGGCTACCAGGTCGGCGTTGTCGTCAAGCACCACCAACCGGGCTCCCGTTTCTGGATTCGATACCGTCATGATGTATTCGTCGACCTCGTCACCGTCGAGATCCGCGAACATCCCGACCATTCCCTCGAACACATCGCCCTCCAGAATCAACTCGCGCACCACCTCCTGAGTATCAAGCGACACAAATGCAACACCGGAAGCCTCGAACCGATCGCCAACCACACCGTGGTCATAACGATCGGTTGGATCGACCAGGACCCCGAGTCGCCGATCCGATGACAGCGTGAGCCGGCCATCGGTAACCGCATTCAATTCAATGCGCCGGTTACCCACCTTGTCGGTGACGATGACCGCCCCGTCCGACCCAACGAACGCCAGTCCACCTGACTCGAGGGCCAGAGCATTCGAATCGGGCGAACCGGAGGCGCCAGGCGGCAGAATCACCAGGACCCCGTGGCCGGCGACCAACGATGGTGGCGTCCCCGGAGCGGCCACCGCAAGATTCAATTCTCGATCAGAAACGCCGTCGGCGCCGATCGTGAAGCCGGATAAGGCACCCTCGGTATCAGCCATGACCAGGACAACGTCAGGGCCATCGGCGATCCCGACCAGCCAGGCAGGCACCCCCGATACGGTCTGCTCAACGTGGTCGTCAGGTTGTATGGACCCGACGCCCGTTACATAACGATTGCCATCGGCGTCGCCGTACGTGGTTGCAAATCGCAGTCCGGGCTCAATCAGCGACGCCTCATCGGGGTTGGTCGCCGGCACACAGGCAACGACTAGCAGGCAAGCCAGGGCTAGCCCCCGTCTAACCAAGTATGCCTCCGGCTCCGGTCACGCCGCCATCAACGGGAAGAATCACCCCGGTGATCCAGGTCGCTTTGTCGGAACACAGAAAGACAATGGCATTGGCGACATCCTCGGGGACACCAAGTCGCTTAAGCGGATGGGTCGCAGCCGCCGCCTCTTCGTTGGACTCCCACAACATTCGCGAAATGCGGGTTTTGACGACCGCCGGGGCAACTGCGTTCACCGTCACGGTGGGAGCCATCTCCAGGGCCAGTTGCCGGGTCGTGTGAATGAGCGCTGCTTTGGCAACGTTATAGGCACCGATTACCGGGGCTGGCAGGATCCCCCCTACCGACGCAACGTTGACGATCGACCCGCCGTGCTCACCCATCCACTGCTTCCACACTTGCGCCGCCCACAAAATGGGGCCGCGCTGGTTCACCGACCAGGTCTTGTCCATCGCTCCAAGATCGACGTCCGCCAGGTTTCCGGGAGCCGGATTGGTGCCGGCGTTGTTGACGAGAATGTCGCACGCGCCGAAGTGGGCGATCGTCTCGGCAACGGCTTCCCTGGCGCGTTCGGCGTCGTCTGCGGCAGCTACAATCCCGTAGATGGCCTCGCGGCGGCCCGTACGTCCGGCTATCTCCTCGACCGCTTCGGCAACGTTGTCTGCCTTGCGAGATGTGATGACAACTCCCCTGGCCCCCGAGTTGATGAGCTCTACAGCCGTGGCAAGTCCGATTCCTCGCGAACCACCCGTAACAATCGCTACCTTGTCATCTACCCGTGCGTCCATCGCCGATACCTCCAGGGACCGATCCTAAACCGACGAGTGTCACTCCACTTCGTGGCCGCCCCGAGGAACGCCCCCATATTTCATCCGGGTGTCTGCCATCGAAGCGGGGCGGGCGTCATCATCGAGGAGTTCGCAATCGAGCAATTCCCCGAGGAACAGCGTGTGGGTCCCACAATCGACGGCCTGGCGCACCGTGCAGTCCATCCAGGCGATGGCCTCCACGAAAATCGGGGCACCCGACGGAGCCTCCCGGATCGCCCACCCGTTGAGCGTCATCCCGTCTTTGACAGCTGGTTTGGAAAACTTGCGGAAAGGCGTCGTGTCGTCTGCCGACCACAGATTGACCGAGAACGACCCGCCCTCCGAGATCAAACGGTGCGTGACGGCCGTTTTGTCGACTCCCACCGCGATGAGGACTGGCTTCATGGACACCTGCGTGACCCACGACGTCGTCATGGCGTTCCACTCATCGCCCGAACGTGAACCAACCAATGCCAGGGCATTGGGGATCTTCCAGGTGATCCGATTGATGAGCTCGGCCGCCGCCATCACCCTGACCGCTCGGCGTCGGTGGTATCGTCAGCGGTCCTCGACAAGCCCGGCACCATCACCACCGGAATAGATGATGCCTGCATGACCTTCACGGCGACACTCTGCCAAACATCCTCGGTAAAGATCGGCCGGGTCGCCCCCATGATGATCAGATCGGATTCTCGCTCGGTAGCTGTCTCGATGATGGCCCTGGCAGGCGCACTCGAATCGACGAATAACGGTTGAGCAGCCAATCCTGCCGCGTCGAGACCGGCCAGAATAGGTTCGACGAGGCGCCGACCACGCTCCTCGACATACCGGGCAACTTGACGCTCCGATTCCGGACTCATCACGGCGTCAGAGAACGGTCGCCACTCCTCGGTATCAAGTTCCTCGAGAAATGAACGCGGCACTTCGATGCTGGTCATGACCGTGATGGTGCTGCCCGGAGACCACAACCCGGCAACGAGCTCTACGACTGCTGCCGGAGGAAGCGCCCCCGCAGTTGCGATGAGAATGTGCACGCCATCACCTTAGAGCGCACGATGGCGCCTCGCAGCCCACATCATACCCGCCCCGCTTGGGACTAGTCACTTCAGGAGGCGAGGCTTTGATTCTCAGAAAACCCGCACCTGCGGCCGATACCAATAGCACACACCATCACCGGGTAATGGGACTGACATGAAGCACACACTTGGACTTTCATGGGAGCACGGGAAGCAAAAACTTGCTGCCGCCGTAGCTCTTCTGCTCATCGCCATCACCCTGGCTGTCACGCCAGCTGTCTCAAGCCTCGAAGCCTCCGAACCACTTGATGCCGGCACAAAGGTCCAGATTCAAAGCACGAGCGTTTCGTTCCGTGGATCAACCTGGGGTTAAGCCCCTTGGATCACAACCAGAAAAGGCGCCCTTCCTCCGGGGTGTCTTTTCTTTCTTACCCGACTGCCGATTGTGTCGGCCAAAAATCCTTCATTGCAACTTGAGAATTTCAGGCCTGCTACCGATAACAGACACAACACACCAAAACGGAGGTAAGGCACCAACATGAAGCGAACTTTCGGACTGTCCTGGGAACACAGCAAGCGCAAGCTGGTCGCCGCCATTGCCCTTCTGCTGATTGCTATCACCCTCGCCGCCACACCGGCAGCATCAAGCCTCCAAGCCTCCAGATCCATCGACTCTGGTGTGAGCGTCCACTCGAATACCGGCAGTTTCACCCACCGGGGATCAACCTGGGGTTGACAATCCAGATCCAACTAGAGAAGGCGCCCTTCCTCCGGGGCGCCTTTTCCTCGTCTGTAGCGACGAGGCGGCGCCGACCCGCCGATCGAGTGACTAGTTAGTTGGAGGTCCGCACCTTTGGTTCTCGAGGAATCGTGGCTGCAGCCGATATCAGAGACAAGACACAAAACCGGGGAAAAGGGACTGACATGAAGCAGACATTTGGATTGTCGTGGGAAAATGGAAAACAGAAGCTGATTGCCGCCATTGTTTTGTTGTTGATCGCCGTCACGATGGCTCTCGCTCCGGCAGCCTCCAACATAGAAGCCGCCAAGAAGACTCTTAACCAGGCAGAGGTCGGAGTTACGGTCAAGATCCAGACCTCCAGCTACTCGCTCCGCGGATCAACCTGGGGCTAGTCCACTCAAATTACAACCAGAAAAGGCGCCCTTCCTCCAGGGCGTCTTTTCTTTGGATCCGTTTGTCGAATACCCATTTTTGTCACACCCCGTTGCCATGATGACCTCATGCACCAGTGCGACAACTCCCCCACCTCGCTCGGATCGGTCAATTTGGCGGTCTGTGCCGACTGCCGTCGTTATGAATGGACAGATAAGAGTGGGGTGACTCTGGATCCGGGCGAGGCAATCGCTATCGCCTACGGCTCCTTCATCCTGGCCGGCATTCTGCCCTATATCGGCGCCCCGGGGGGCCATGCGTTCATCTACCAGGTCCCGCGGAGGTTCCGTTCTCGCCTCGAGGTCTTGCCGTTCGGCACCTGGATCGAGATTCATCCAGACCTCTTCGCCAGTCAGGATGGTGCGAACCTCTTGTTAGCTCCCGTCGACCCAGCGGTTTCGCGCAATCTGCAGGCGCTCGGTTAGGCGATCACCGTCTGCGGATCGGTATTCGATCCGCAGACAACCACCCCAACCCTGCGCGATTCCTCAGGAACATATGCACCGGACAACACCACTGCCAACGCCGCCGCACCGCCGGGCTCTACGACAAGGTGAAAGTCCGTCCACAGCATTTGCTGGGCGATCAGTACCCATCGGTCGCTCACCAACAAAGATGGAACCTGGTTGGCCTGCAGAATATCGAAGGCCAGGACACCAATGGAACTGGCGCCGAGGGAGCCGGCCGCCGGACCATCCACACGATCAACGACGACCGGCCGCCCGGCGGCGACGGCAGCCGCATACGCATTGGTGTGCTCGGTCTCAACGGCGACGACCTGCACATCAGATCCGTAAAAGGCGGCGATCCCAGATGCCAAGCCCCCGCCGCCAACCGCCACCAGGACCACGTCGAGGTCTCCCGCCTGTTCATGTAGCTCAGCGCCAACCGTGCCCTGGCCGGCGATCACCAACGGATCGTCATAGGCGTGCACGGCAAGCGCCCCGGTCTGGGCCTGCCGGGCTTGTGCCTTGAGAAGCGCTTCGGCATATACAGAACCACCCACATGAACTGTGGCCTCCAATGAACGAAGCCGGGCCACTTTTGTCGGCGATGAGATCGTCGGCACAAAAATCTCGGCCGGTACCCCAAGCTGCTTGGCGGCGTAGGCTACTGCCAGGCCGTGATTCCCACCCGAGGCGGCAATGAGGCCCTCTGGGCCACAGCCATCTCGCAAAACCTTGTTGAACGTCCCCCGAGGCTTGAAAGACCCGGTGTGTTGGAGTAACTCGAGTTTCAGAGTTATCCCATCGAGGTCGACAACCGGAGTCCTGCGAATGTGGCCCCTGATTGTCTCTGCGGCGGCGAGAACGTCAGAACGGCTGATCATCAAGGGATCGGCTGATGCCGAAACTGGGTTTCAAACAAGGAGGCGTACAGTCCCTCGGCATCCAATAATTCCGCATGGGTTCCAGACTCCACGAGTTGACCCTCGTCAAGTACGAGGATTCGATCAGCGGCCAAAATAGTCGACAACCGATGAGCAATAACGATCGAGGTTCTGCCCTCCATCACTCGCTCAAGCGCATCCTGGATGAGCGCCTCCGCCTGAGAGTCCAGGTGCGAAGTGGCTTCGTCGAGGATCAACATACGAGGATTCTTGAGGATCACCCTGGCGATGGCGATCCGCTGCTTCTCCCCGCCAGACAACCGGTACCCGCGCTCACCAACCAGGGTGTCGAACCGATTCGGCAGAGATTCGACAAAGTCGAGAATATTCGCGGCGCGACACGCCTCCACAAGTTCGGCTTCGGTCGCATCAGGCTTGGCATATCGCAGGTTCGCTCCGATGGTGTCATGGAACAGATAACTCTCCTGGGTGACGACGCCGGTGCCATCGGCAATCGATCCCAATGTGAGGTCTCGCACATCATGGCCGTCAATCCGAATTGAGCCTTCGGTAACGTCATACAACCTCGGCACGAGATAGGACATCGTGGTCTTACCGGCCCCCGACGGCCCGACCAGCGCGATCATCTGACCGGGTTTGGCTTCAAACGACACGTTACGCACCGCCCAGGGCCGTCCGATCGGGCCAACCGCCGATTCTCCTTCGTCGGAGGCGCCACCCCCGAACGCCCGGAATCGCTTCACGGCCTCCAGCCCCTCGCCGGCGTCATACCGAAACGACACATCCTCGAACGAAATCCTGCCCCGTAGATCGGTCAGATGGACGGCATCGGTCTTCTCGGCGATATCAAGAGGTAAATCAAGTACCTCAAAGACCCGTTCAAAACTTACGAGCGACGTGGCGAACTCAACCCGGGCATTCGAGAGCGCAGAAAGCGGGCCATACAACTGGGCTGTCAAGGTCGAGAACATAACGAGTTCGCCGACCTCGATAACCCCATTGATGACCATGGCGCCGCCTACCCAGAACACACCGGCCGTCCCCACCGCCGTGACGAGACCCAAGGCAGCAAAGAACCAACGACCGACCAGTGCCCGCCGAACGCCGAGGTCCCTGACGGCCGCAGCCTCGATCGCGAACTTGTCTTGTTCCAACTGAGAACGATTGAAGAGCTTCACGAGCAACGCCCCGCTCACGTTGAACGTCTCCTGGAGAATGCTCGACATGTTGGCGTTGTGTTCCATCGCCTGCTCGGTGACTCGCCGCAGCACCTTGGCAACTCGACGGGCGGGGTACACGAATAGGGGCAACGCGGCCACCGCCAGCAGCGTAAGACGCCACTCGGTACCGAGCATGACAACGAGGATCACGATGACCGAGACGAGGTTTGACACGATTGTCACGAACGTCCCGGTAATGGCTGACTGGGCACCCACCACGTCGTTGTTCAAACGAGAAATCAGTTCACCGGTGCGCGTGTTCGTGAAGAATCTGAGCGACATTGCCTGCAGGTGAGCGTACGACTGTCTCCGCAAGTCAAAAATGATCCCCTCGCCGACCCTGGCAGACAACCATCGCTGGAATCCGCCGATGATGGCATTCCCAAACGGCACGGCAACCATGGACAGTCCAAGCACGGTGAGATAGCCAAAGTCTTTGTCGGGGATGGCCTTGTCCAGCAGTTCGCGAATCAGGATGGCGGGCAACACAGTGAGACCCGAGATCACCAGGATGGTGGCGAACACGCCGGCCAGGGCGAGCCGATAGGGCCGGGCGTATGCAAAGACCCGCCTCAGCAGACCGCGATCGACTTTCGGTTTGTCTTGATCTTCGTCATATTGCAGCCGGGCATACCAGCCACCACCATGAAACATGAATAGTCTCCCCGGGCTTCGTAGACCCGATCAGGAATCGGATTGTTCCGCGATTTCGACGTTCCTCAGCAGGATCATAGATCGAGCGAGTTCAACCAGGACTTCCATGCCAAACTTCTGACGATCGAGCAGCTCATATCGAAGTCCGGTGTCATACCAGGTAAGAACCGGACCGTCGCGGGTGGTAATCCACCAGGCAACGGCCGCAGACACACTGACCGGCTCACAGGCCGTGATGTCAAGGTCATTGAATCGGTTACATCCCAGCGAGTCGTCATCGGCGCTCGGAGCCGGATCCGACGAATCCTCGGCAACCTTCAGCTGAAGAAGCTGAGAAACCGACCGGCTGGAACGGTACGGGGTCGACTTCCAGAAGCCGAAAGCGGCAACATAGGCGTTCGTTAACTGTCCGGTCGAAACACCAAAGACCAACTGCGACGTCACGTGGGCGGTGCCCACCGGCAGGAATTGGGGGACTTTGATGGCAGGCACCACCGCACTGATTTCGTTTGGAGCGGCTTGAACGAATGCGTCGGTCCCCGACGATCGGGCCCATATCTCTTCTACGACGGCAGCCGGGTCACCCTCCACAAAAGCTACCGGTGGGTTGTACCAATCCAAAGAACCCACTTCGGGTCGGGTGGCGGCGGCCTCCGTAGTAACGGTCCGAACGATCCCATCACCCGGATCGCCCAACCAATCTTCGGTCACGCCAAGGCCGCCCAATGGGTTGTCGCCACAGGCCGACAAAAGTACGGCGCCAAGCAGCGCCACGAATCCGATCCGAACAATCACCATGCAACAGGTCTAACGCTAGCTGCTCCAAAACGGTTTCCTCGGCGAGATAAGATCGACCGGTGACCCGAACCGGCCTTGTCGTATCCGCCTTCTCGAACCCTCCTGAACTCGACACGGCCGTGTCGTATGCCAGCTTGAAAGAAGTCGCGGCCAGACGCCTGCCAGACCTTTTCCGCATCCACACTCCTGCCAGGATCGTGGCGTTCGGGCGCCAGGACACCCATTCACCCGGGTATGAGGAGGCAGTCGCCGCCTGCGAAGAGGAGGGCTTCACCCCCGTCGTTCGGTTGGCGGGAGGCCGGGCCGCGGTGTTCCACGAGGCAACTCTGGCGTTCTCGTGGCAGACCAGGACGACCCAACCCAAACTCGGCATCTCCGAGCGATTTGAGTTCATCACCGGCGTTCTCGTGGCGGCGTTGGGCTCGTTGGGCTTCGAGGCAGAGGTCGGAGAGATCCCTGGCGAATACTGCCCCGGTCGGTACAGCATCCATGTGTCCGGGCAGAAGGTGATCGGGATTGGACAGCGCCTCGTCGATGGCGCCGCCCATGTCGGAGGCGTCATCGTTGTTGACGACCGCACCTCGATAAACCGGGTCCTCGACCCGGTCTATCGAGCCCTGGACCTGACCTGGGAACCCGGGGTGACCGGAGCGCTCGCCGACCATCGCCCGATCAACACGTCAGAGGTGGCTAGCCAGGTGATCGCCGAATTGGGGAAACGGCTGGACTTGTTCGACCTGGCGCTCCCGGCGGATCTGATCTCCCAGGCAGCTCTCCTCGTGCCCAACCATCAGCCCGCAGGCCGTTAGGCTTGCGACACAGCCTCCGAGAGTGACATGGCAAAGATACTGCTAATCAATGGTCCAAATCTGAATCGCCTCGGGTATCGCGACGCCGAGACATATGGGACAACCACATTGTCCGATGTCGAGAAGCAGTGCCGGGATTGGGCAAGATCGGTCGACTGTGAACTCGACGCGATGCAATCAAACCATGAGGGCGACCTGATCGACGCCATCCAACAACGGGGGGCCGATGGCATTGTCATCAACCCCGGGGCACTCACCCACTACTCATATGCGCTTCACGACGCCCTGCTCGACGCCACCGTGCCAAGCGTCGAAATACACATATCCAACATCAAGGAACGGGAACCGTGGCGGGCCAATTCGGTCATTGGTCCGGCCTGCGAATACACGATCTATGGGCGAGGGGTCGATGGATATCGCGACGCCATCTTCCACCTGGCCAGCCACCTGGCGATGCCGGCCACGACCATCGCCTATGGACAAGAACCCGATCAGATAGGTGACCTGCGGGTGCCTGGCCCAGCGAGCCCCGTCATGGTGTTCATCCACGGCGGATTCTGGCGTCCACAATGGACCCGGGACCTCATGGACCGAGTGGCCATCGACGCCACCCGATCAGGATGGGCGACCTGGAACATCGAATACCGGCGATTGAGCACCGGAGGCGGGTGGCCAAACACCGGTTTCGATGTCGCCCAGGCAATCGATCACCTCGCCGAATTGTCAATCGCGCATGACCTGGACCTATCCAGGGTGGTTCTGGTCGGTCATTCTGCCGGAGGACAGCTCGCCCTGTGGGCGGGTGCCCGTGCCGGGCGACCGACCAACTCGCTAGGGGCCGACCCACTTGTACGGGCCACAGACGTGATCGGTCTCGCTCCCGTCACCGACCTCGTCAAGGCCCGATCATTAAGCGACGGGATCGTCGACGACTTCCTCGCCACGGCGCAGACACATACCAACGTGTACCGCGCGGCCTCGCCGATCGACTTCTTGCCGGTCGGCATCAACCAGATCATCGCCCACGGAACAGCCGATACGAGCGTACCTGTCGAGCAAAGCCAGGCGTACACCCGGGCAGCCCGCGAAGCGGGAGATCAGGTGGTCTATCACGAGTTCGACGAGGTAGACCACATGAGCCTCATCGACCCGGCTTCGGAGGCGTGGCGAGCCGCCCTTTCCGCGGTGTCGTGAGTTCAGCCTTCGTCACGACTCCGGTCTTGCTCACCGGGTTCGCCCTCATTGGGCTGCTCGTTGCCGAGAAGCTGAACAACCGATCTCGACTCATGTTCAAAACCCTGGCCTCGCTCGGGTTCATCTGGTCCGCCATTGCCGGCGGCCTGCCAGCCAGCCTGCCGGGCACCCTGATTCTGGTGGGACTCTGCCTGTCGTTCATCGGGGATGTGATGCTCGTATTCGAAAACCAATTCCTGGTCGGTCTGGTGGCGTTCGCGGCCGCCCACCTTGCCTACGCCGCCGGATTCATGTTCACCGGGGTCAACCTCCCCGTCGTGGTTCCCGTAGCGGCCATAGCCGTCGTGGCATTCCTGGCGGTACGCCGCTGGCTGCTTTGGCGGGTCACCAGCCGCCTCCAAAACCCGGTACTCGGCTACATGCTGATCATTTCCGTCATGCTCGTGGCGGCCGCCGGTTCGTCGAATCTCGTCATCTACGCCGGAGCGGCGCTGTTTTATCTCTCAGACCTGGCGGTGGCTCGTCACCGGTTTGTCGCTCCCGGCCTTGAAAACAAGCTGATCGGGCTACCGCTCTACTACGCGGCTCAGTTGATTCTCGCCTCGACCGTCAACTAGGCCCGCGTCGGCGTTCCATTGAACCCGTCCGTACCCCCCCGGTCGGGGCGATTGGCCCTGGCACATCACCCGAGAAAGCGAGACGATTACCGATGCCATGAGAGGAGTTGGACTATGCGGGTCCCATTCAACAACCGATCTGAGGCGGGCAAACGCCTCGCCAGCCAACTAGAGCACCTCCGACACCAAGACCTCGTGATCCTCGGCCTGCCCCGTGGAGGCGTTCCGGTCGCATTCGAAGTCGCCCAGCGACTCGACGTCCCGCTCGACATCATCGTGGTGCGCAAGCTGGGCGTGCCCTTCCAACCGGAGGTGGGGATGGGAGCCATCGGTGAAGATGGGATTCGAATCGTCAACTCCGCGATTGTCGATATGGCAGCCGTGACCAAGCATGAGTTCGACAATGTGGAAGCTCACGAACGGGCAGAACTTGAACGACGGGACCAACGCCTACGTGATGTTTGGCCGCGTCTTCCTCTTGAGGGTCGCGTTGCTGTCGTAGTCGATGATGGAGTAGCAACGGGGTCCACCGCACGGGCGGCCTGTCAGGTCGCCAAGGCTCACGGAGCCTCCCGCATCGTGCTGGCCGTGCCGGTTGCCCCACCCGGCTGGACGCTCGACCTGAAAGACGTTGCAGACGAATTCATCTGCCTGGAGACACCGTGGGACTTTCAGTCAATTGGCCAATGGTACGAAGACTTCTCCCAAATCCCCGACACCGAGGTACTCGCCTGCCTCGATCGCAACAGGGACCCATCGGCCTCTGGAAGCAGACCTCATGATCCGGCCGCTTCCAAGACCGCCGACATGTTCAAAGAGATTCAGATCCCGGCCGGACCAGTCACCCTTGAGGGGCAGCTCACCGCGCCCGCACAATCTGTCGGGGTCGTGGTGTTCGCCCACGGAAGTGGCAGTAGCCGCCTGAGCCGTCGGAACCGTTTCGTTGCCGAAAGCCTCAACAGGGCCGGATTTACCACCTTGCTGTTTGACCTCTTGACTGCCGAGGAGGAGCAAAACCGCAACAACGTTTTCGACATTGAACTCCTGGGGACCCGTCTGGTGGCCGTCACCATCTGGCTCACTTCACAACCTGACACCCGCCGACTGCCCGTCGGCTACTTCGGTGCAAGCACGGGCGCAGCCGCCGCTTTGTGGGCGTCGACTGAACCGGGAATGCGAATCGCTGCCATCGTTTCACGCGGTGGTCGACCTGACCTCGCCGCGGAACGACTCGGGCAGGTAACTTCTCCGACGCGCCTGATCGTGGGAGGCAACGACCAGACCGTGCTCAAGCTCAATACCGATGCCATGGCGGAGATTCGATGTGAAAGCGACTTGATCGTGGTTGACGGCGCCACCCACCTCTTCGAGGAGCCGGGAACACTTGCGAAGGTCGGCGAACTGGCTGGCGATTGGTTTGCCCTCCATCTCAAAGCCATCCCGTATCCTGCCCCGGCCCGCCCGGCTGACCCTCCCACCGACCCATTCTTTGACCGAGCCATCGAAGACGCCGAGGGGGTGGAAGTGTTCGAAAGGACATTCTCGTTCCATGGAACGGCCGAAGAAGCAGCCCAGGGATCCGAGGTATTCGCCAATCCAGACGAGGCGGTTCCTCCATCGGTGCTGAAGGACGGTTCCCCCGGGCACGAGTCGTACAGTCATCCAGAAGACGCCGCTTGGGCGACCGATGACGAGGACGCCCAAGCCAATTTCTAACCCGTCCGGACCACAGTCAAGTCGGGTCTGGGGCGATCTTGTAGACCGTCGCGTTACCTTGCTTTCCGGTAATGGTGATCGCATCCATCTTCCGAAGGCAATAGGCGGCTTGTTGGGCCGACCTTCGCGACACAGAGGCCCGATCGGCGAGATCTGCCGTGGTGAATTCTCCAGGGAGAACCGGAAGCAAGTCGACAAAGTCGCCCACCGACTCAAACCGATGGGTGTCGAGGACCCGCAGGAGACGCCGCTCTTGCGTCACCCAGCCTCGCCGACGGCGACGTTCCTTCTTCGCATCAAACGCCCGATCCTCCTGTTCCTCAATGAGAACCACCTCAATGGTCAAGTTGGACCGATTGATGAGGTGTGGGAGATACACGACCTCGCCAAACACATCAAAAATGTGGCCTCGCTTCGGGGATCGACGAGGCTTCGTCGGGGGTTCACTGAGCTTGTTCAACCATTTCGTGATGGCGATCGGATGCACAACGGTGACCGAATAGTCCTCGGTGAGCCGATCCAACTTGGAACGCATGGCCGAGAAATTGCGGGTTTGGATCTCGATGAGTTCATCGCCACGCACCATGTCGATGATGAAACCACCGAGCGGTACCTCAAACTGATCACCCGGTTCGGAATACCACTGCTTCAACTGGGCGTGCAATGATTTCTCGTTGAGCGTGCCGAACCCTGCCATGCGCGCATCCTGGCAGGTCAGGACCGGTTTGACATGGATCTGTCTTCTTGGAGGCGATCGTCGGCCCGCCCCGCAGCAACAGTCAGGAGGGCCGCCAGGCCGACGGCACCGGTGAGCACCAAGAGAACGGGGACATACGAGCCGGTTAGATCTCTGGCAAGCCCAACGACCGTAGCACCGAATGCAGCCACAAAGAAGATCACCGACGACTGCGTACCCGAGATCTCTCCGTACTCGCTTCCCGCATACCACTTGGTCATCACCATGGCTCGCAAGGGTGTGATGGCGCCAAACGCAATGCCGAACAGGACAAAGTGGCCAACCATCGAAACGTTTGAATTACCTGGTATCGCGACGAGTATGGCGATCGCCAGCACCCCGAAAACGCCACCCGTCATGACGGTGGCCCTGATCCGGCCGACCAGCAGGGGGGCAACATAGCGTCCTGGCATTGAAATGACCGAGGCGAGGCCCGCCCAGAGGGCGACCACTGACAGGGGAAATCCCGCTTCGGTGAATCGGTCGACGCGGTGGGCAACCAGGCCCTGCACGGACAGATAGGCGAGCAGCAGGGCCATCGTGAAGTACACAAACCGACGGTCGGCGAGCAAGGAACGGATGCCGGCCGGGATCGGACTGGCGTGCGCCCCAAACGCTCCGGTCCCGCCCGGAATAGCCAACCATCCCGCGATCAGGGCCGTGAGGAAGATGGCCACTCCAAGGATCTGCGCCGTTGGCCGCCAGCCGAAAGCCGATACCAACCGTTCGGTCAACGGAATGAAGATCGCCCCAGCCAGACCACCAATCAGCGTCAACGCCCCGTATGCCTTCGGTTGGCTGATCGGAGCGATCCATCCTGCAATGCCGACCATTGACGGCTCGTAGTAGACCGCCGCAGTGGCGGGACCTATAAGAACCCACCAAGCCGCGAACACCTGCCACGATTCGGTAGAAAAAGAAAACGCCACCATCCCCGCACATGCCAGGGCAGACCCGAGGACGATGACACCGCGGACCCCGTGAGCGTCCATATACCGACCAAGCGGCCTGGCCACGAGAGCCGAGGCAATCCCGGCCCCCGTGATGCCGAGGGAGAGTACGGTGGTCGAGAAATCCGCCCCGGCGGCGCGATCGGTGACAAACACGCTGAACCCGTACAAGATCGAGCCAAAGGCGACCACGATGACGGTGGAGAACCCGACCACGATGCGCCGATTCGAGTAGGCCATCGGTCCGAGCCTAACTCGCAAATGTTGTGCGGGTCCCTAGGCAATCGACCAGTATGGACGCCATGGCATCCAAAACAACCGTCACCCATTGGGGTGCATTCGATGTTGACAGCGATGGAATCAATGTCACCGGGGTTCGACCGTTCGCCAAGGATCCCGATCCGTCACCGATCGGGGCTTCACTCGAGGCAGTGACGAGAAGCAGGGTGCTCCATCCCTCCATCCGCAAGAGCTGGCTTGAGGGAGGTCCCGGCACCCGCGGTCACCTCAGGGGGGTTGATCCATTCATCGAGGTGGATTGGGAGACGGCACTTGATTTGGCGGCTGCTGAACTCGACCGGGTTCGCACCGACCACGGTAACCAGGCGATCTTCGGTGGCTCGTACGGGTGGTCGAGCGCCGGCAGGTTCCACCATGCCCAAAGCCAACTTCATCGGTTTCTCACGACCATCGGCGGGTACACGTCCAAGCGTGACACGTACAGTCACGCGGCCGGAGAAGTGATCGTTCCCCACGTCGTTGGCTACAACTACTGGGACCTGCAACAGGAACACACCTCAATGTCGATCATCGCCGAACATTGCGAGCTGATGGTGTCGTTTGGCGGCATCCCCATGAAGAACGCCCAGATTCAGAATGGCGGCATGGGGCGCCACACGTTGCGAGGGTGGTTGGACCAAGCGAAGGATCGGGGTACCCGATTCGTGAACATCTCACCGATTCGCGATGACCTCATGGATGAGCTTGACGCGGAGTGGCTGGCCCCTCGCCCTGGCACCGATGTGGCAATCATGCTGGGAATGATGCACACGCTTGTCGAAGAAGGACTGGCCGACAAGGCATTCTTGCATCGCTACTGCGAAGGATGGCCGCGACTTCGTGCCTACCTGACCGGCGAAACCGACGGGGTGGCCAAGTCGGCATCCTGGGCATCGGCAATCGCCGACCTGGACGCCGATCGTATTCGGTCGTTGGCGCGAGACCTGGCCGGTTCACGATCGATGCTGAATATCGCCTGGGGCGTTCAGCGCGCAGACTACGGGGAGCAGACCTGGTGGACGCTCATCGCTCTCGCCTCGGTCATCGGCCAGATCGGCCTACCCGGCGGCGGGTTCGGTCTGGGTTACGGGGCAGTGGCCTCGATTGGAAATGGGGTGACCCGGCGACCTTTCCCATCGCTCGAACGAGGACCCAACCCGGTTGACGAGTTCATTCCGGTCGCCCGGATCGCCGACCTTCTCGAGAAACCCGGCGGACGATACACGTACAACGGCGAAGACCGCACCTACCCGCATATCGAGATCGTGTATTGGGCAGGTGGCAACCCATTCCACCACCATCAGGATCTCAACCGTCTGAACGCGGCCTGGCAGATCCCCCCAACCGTGATCGTCCACGAACCGTTTTGGACTGCCACGGCCAAACGGGCCGACATCGTGTTTCCCTCCACCACCCCTCTGGAGCGTTACGACATTGGCGGATCGCCACGTGAAGACTTTCTGTTTGCGATGGAACCTATTATCGAGCCAGTCGGCGAAGCGAGAGATGATTACGACATATTCTCCGATCTCGCCGCCCGGCTCGGAGCCAAGGAGCCGTTCACCGAAGGTAGGACCGCCCGCGGTTGGATCAGGCACTTCTACGACTCCTTCAGGGAGGAGTTTCCCGAGTATCCCTCCTATGAGGAATTCGTCCACGAAGGCCACGTGCAGCATCCTGAGACCCCGGAAGCGCTCAAGGTCTTGCTGAGGGACTTCCGGAGCGACCCGGATGCCAATCCCCTTCCTACCCCGTCGGGCAAGATCGAGCTGTACTCGTCCACCCTGGCATCGTTTGGCTACGAAGACTGCCCGGCCCATCCGACATTCCTTGAACCAAAGGAGTGGCTGGGAGCGGTCACTCGCTTCCCGCTGCAACTCATTTCCAACCAACCGCCCGGACGACTCCACTCCCAACTCGACCATGGCGTCACGAGCACCAACCGCAAGATCGACGGACGCGAGCGTATGCGGATGCATTCGTCTGATGCCACGGCCCGCGGGCTGTCGGACGGAGACACAGCCAGAGTATTCAACGACCGGGGGACTTGCTACGTCGGGATCGAAGTTTCGGACCGTATCCGTCCCGGAGTGGTGGAACTGCCCACCGGAGCCTGGTATGACCCGGTCGATCCGGCAACCCCTGGTTCGGCGTGCCGCCATGGCAACCCGAACGTGCTCACCCGCGACGAAGGCACTTCGGGTCTCGCCCAGGGCCCGGTCGCCCAAAGCTGTCTCGTCGAAGTGGAAAAGAGTCTGAGTGCCCCCACGCCGGACCCATACTCGGGACCTGCGTTCGCGCCTCGCTGACGGTCCTCAGCGGAAGTTTCGTGACTTGGTGTGGAGGGTCGGAAACGGGGTGAATGATCTCGCCACCAAATTGGTTACTCCGTCCCGGTACTCCAAGACTCCGTCAATGACCAGACCAGGGTTCCGGCGAGCAATGAGGTGGTTGGCCGCCCATACATCAGGTAGAACCACCACATTCAGCAGACCGGTCTCGTCCTCCAGGTTGAAGAAGATGACCCCTGACGCCGTGCCGGGTCGTTGCCGATGGGTGACAATGCCACCAATCCTGACGATCACCCCATGCTTCTGTCTGGCAAGAGCCTCAGCCGTCGTCCAGCATCCCTGTTCGACCAACCATTCCCGGATAAACATGACCGGATGATTTACCGAGATACCGGTGGCCCACCGTTCGGCTGCCGAAGCCTCTTCCGGGCTCATTCCAGGGAGGGTGGGTGCCTCTACTCCCGGAGCCAGCGGAAGCCGCTCAGGGCCGATGTCGGCCAGAGCGCCCGCCGCCCACAACCCGTCTCGCTTGCCAAGGCCAATGGATACAAGCGCACCAGAGACCGCCAACGCTTCAAAAGCTCCCACTCCGAGGCCAGTCCGATGGGCGAGCTCTTCTGGAGAGCTAAAAGGACCGCCGATCTGCCGGGCCGCTTCGATGCGGGTTATCTCAGCATCACCAAGATTGCGCACATACCGCAACCCGATCCGCAACGAGACCGCCATACGGATCGGGTCGTCCACCGGGCCTCTCCCCCGCCGCCACGATTTGCCAAGGAACGTGACAATGTCATCGGGGTCGGCGTCCTCTACCTCAATCGAGCAGTCATGCCACGACCGGTTGATGTCCGGTTGGTTCACCACCACGCCGTGACGCTGCGAGTCGTGGACGAGCGAATTGGGACTGTAAAACCCCATGGGCTGGGCATTGAGCAGACCGGCCAGGTATTCGGCCGGCCAGTGATAGCGAAGCCAGGCCGACATGTACACGATGTAGGCAAACGACACCGAATGGCTCTCGGGAAATCCGAACGATCCAAACCCCTGAAGTTTCTCCCAGATCTCGTCGGCAGCTGCCCCGACCACTCCCTGACCGACCATCCCCTCGTATACCTCTGCCTTCAGTTTTTCCATCGCTTGTTCGGAGCGCTTATGAGTCATCGCCTGGCGAAGACGGTCACATTGACCCGGGTCAAATCCTGCACACACTCGCGCCAACTCCATGAGCTGCTCTTGGAAGATGGGAACTCCAAGTGTTTTGGCGAGGACGGGTTCAGCGAGCGGATGCGGATATCTGACCGGTTCCTCACCGTTACGGCGCCGCAGGTACGGATGCACGGAGTGACCCTGGATGGGGCCCGGTCGAATAAGCGCTACCTCGACTGCCAGGTCATAGAAGGTCTTCGGTTTCATCCTGGGCAGCGTGGCCATCTGAGCTCGCGATTCGATCTGAAACAGCCCCACCGTGTCGGCAGCCGTCAATGACTCATAAATAGCGGGTTCCTGTTCGATGGTGGCCAGATCGATCGAGACACCGTGCATTTCACGAATACCATCCACCGCAAGATGCAAGGCGTTGAGCATCCCGAGTCCCAGCAGGTCGAACTTTACGATGCCGATCATGCCGCACGACTCCTTGTCCCATTGCAGAATCGATCGACCTTCCATCCTCCCCCATTCCAACGGGACCACCTGCCACAACGGTCGGTCGGCAATCACCATGCCTCCCGAATGAATCCCCATGTGACGGGGAAACCCGTCCAGTCGCCAACACACGTCGTAGATCTGGTCGGCCGTCAACCCTTCCGGGAGGGGTGCTTCAAGACGCAGCTTGGCCGGATTGCGGGTGTCGATGTATTTGGAAAGGCCATCGACCTGCGCCTGCGTGAACCCGAACGTTTTGGCCACATCACGCAACACGGACCTGGCTCGATACGTAACCACGTTGGCAACCATTGCGGCCCGCTCTCGCCCGTACCGGCGGTAGCAGTATTGAATCACTTCTTCCCGACGATCCGCCTCCAGATCAAGGTCGATATCGGGCGCTCTACCTCGCTCTTCTGATAGGAATCGCTCGAACGGCAGGTTAAGCCGAATCGGGTCTACTTGCGTCAGTCCAATACACCGACAGATCGCCGAGTCACCTCCCGATCCTCGAATCTGACAATAGATATCCCGTGAGCGTGCGAACTGAACAATGTCCCATACGATGAGGAAGTAGCCGGGAAAGTTCAGCCGATCTATCACCCCGAGTTCGTGTTCAAGCCTTGATAGCGCTCGGGGATCAATGCCCCCCGAGCCATCCGAGTACACCTGGCGAGCCCCCTCAAGGGTGAGATGACGGAGGAACTCCATTTCAGACCGGAAATGACCTGGCATGGGAAAGTCGGGCAACTCGGGCGCAATCAAGTCAAGGTCGAAGGCGAGGTCTGCTCCGAGTTCCCCAGCCCTCCCCACGGCACCCGGGTAACGTCGAAAACGGGCCTCCATTTCGGCCGGCGTCTTGAGATGGCGTTCGTCGGTGGCCGGCCTGAACCCATCATTGACACCGAGCGTCCTCCGACCAGCGACGGCTGCCAACACTTCAGACAAGTCTGCCTTATTGCGGCTGTCATAGTGAACGTTATTGGTGGCGATCGTCGCCAGCCCGAGACGGGCTCCGACTTCTGCCAGAACATCATTGCGTATGTCGTCTTCCGGCATCCGATGGTGAGTCAGTTCGAGGTACATGCGTTCCCCGAACAACTCGCGCAGATGGCCCGCTTCGGTCATGGCCCCTGAAAGATCACCTGCCTGAGCAGACCGAGGGACGGCCCCCTGCCAACACCCCGTCAAGGCAATGATGTTTCCCGATTCAGCGGCCGTCGCCAGATCTTCCCACGCATATTCAGGCCGGTCCTTCTCTCCGCGGAATTGTGCAGTGGATACCAACTTGGAAATATCGCCATATCCCGCCGGCCCGGTGGCGAGGAGAACCAGATGATCAGTAAGCAATGGCACAGTCGGTTTGGTCCCGTGCATACGCTTGGTACGACCTCGACGCGGTTGATCAAGATCGAAGAGCAGCAGCTCAGGCGCTCGATCAAGGTCCCAGGCTTCGGCATCGACGAAGGGAGCGTCTTCGGTTTTCTCTCCAAAAGCAGGAAGGCCGATTTCGGTGCCATACACGATGGGCATGCCGAACTCTTTGGCGGCATTGGCTACGTGGGCCGCCCCGTAGAAGCCGTGATGATCGGTTACCGCCAGCGCCGTGTACCCCAATTCTGCGGCCTTTTCCACCAACTCGTGAGGATGAGAAGCCCCGTCGAGAAAACTGAAATTGGTGTGGGCGTGTAGCTCTGCGTAGTCCATGTCGGACACCGCAGTATATCCAATTCATCGAACGTATGTTCGATGAACGATGGAGGAGTCGGCAACCCATCGGGCCGCCCTAATCTGGCGGGGTGAACGATCTCATGCTGGATGATGATGACCAGGCAATGCTGCATGGCCAAGCCGGCCCCCAGGTGGCATTGGCGATGCGGATCGTTTCCGGCCTCGCCAGGGCATCCGGCGCCCGGAGGCTCCTCGACATCTCAGCAGCCCACATCGACGGCTGCCTGTATAACGGTCAAGCCAGCCTGGATTTTGCCAAACGCCTGGCCGGAGCCCGGGTGCGGGTACCGACCACCCTCAACGTCTCCTCCCTCGATCTCCTCCATCCCGACCTCATTCGATCCGACCCCGAAACCCAGGGCCGGGCCCGTCAACTCATGGATGCCTACACCGCAATAGGGGCTCGCCCGACCTGGACATGTGCCCCCTATCAGGACCTGACCCGACCGGCATTTGGCGACCACATCGCCTGGGCCGAATCGAGCGCCATCGTTTTCGCCAATAGCGTGCTGGGAGCCCGGACCGGCCGTTATGGCGACTTCATCGACGCGGCAGCTGCCATCACCGGACGGGCGCCTGCCGCGGGCCTTCACCTCGACGAAAACCGGCGGGCCGGGATTGTGTTCGACGTTTCCGGCCTTTCCGCCGGGCTCAAGCGGCGCGATGCGTTCTTCGCCGTCCTTGGCCTGGTCGTCGGCGCCCGATCCGGTGGACTGGTTCCGGCGATCGAGGGGGTCGACACCGCCACAGAGGATCAGCTGAAGATCCTCGGAGCGGCCGCCGCATCGGCCGGGTCGGTTGGTCTTTTTCATATGGTCGGGATCACCCCCGAAGCTCCAACGGCCAGCCAACTTGCCGCTTCTGAACTGCCACACATCATGGTCACAACCGACCTGCTCCGCGCAGCCCGTCAGCGGATCAGTGCGGACGGCGGTGCCGGCCACCTGGGTTCCATACACCTCGGGACGCCCCACTACTCGACCAACCAACTGGACCACCTGCTCGACATGCTCAGCGGACGTCCGGTTCGCCTGAGCCTGTATGTGAGTACCGGTCGAGACGTACTGAAGACCTGGGGTCGGGACGATGAACTTGCCTCGCTTGGTGTGACGATCGTGACCGACACGTGTACCTACGTCACGTCGATCACCCCTCTCGACAGTGGCTTGGCGATGACCGATTCAGCCAAATGGGCCTACTACGCGCCAGGAAACATCGGCTTGCAGGCGGTCTTGGGCTCGGTCGAAGAGTGCGTCGAATCGGCCGTCGCCGGTCATCTCGTGAAACGAGACGACCTATGGACGTGACGTTTCTGGTGGCCGGGACCGCTTCGGCCGTGACCCTCGTACTCGACGAGCCACTCAGCTTCTGGGGCGGAGTCGATCCGGCGTCCGGGATGATCATTGATCAGGCTCACCCCCAGGCCGGGTTGACGATCACTGGCTACATCATGGTCATGCCCACCGGTCGGGGATCTTCATCATCAAGCAGCGTCCTCGCCGAATGTATCCGGGCCGGGACCGGACCGGCTGGCATCGTTCTCGGTGAAGCCGACCCGATCCTGGCTCTTGGGGCACTGGTGGCCGCCGAGTTATACCCTGACCGGATCTGCCCGGTTGCGGTGGCCGATGACTATGAAGCCGCCACGATGGCCAGCACGATCGACCTGGTGCCCCCGGCCGGCTAGGACCAGGGAAGCCCACCTGGAGGGAAACCTCCGGTTTGCCCGTCGATCTGCTCGCGCAAAATGTCCATGTGCCCGGCATGACGAGCGGTTTCTTCAATCATGTGAACCACCACGTCGCGGATCGAGAGCTCACCGTCATGGAACGGAACCATCTCGTCGAGGTCTCGGGAAGACAAGATCTCACGACTGATGGCACACTGCTCATCGAAGAACGCAACCATCTGGTCAACGGTTTCGTTGTCAGCTGGCGTGAATTCCTCATCGGGTGGGATTGATTCGAGCTCACGCCGATCGATGACTTCCTGGAACCAGCCTTGCTCGACATATCCCATGTGCTTGACAATGCCAAGTAGCGACGTTCCGGACGGAACCATCGATCGAGCGGCCTGTTCTCTTGTCAACCCGGCGACTTTCCATCTGATGGCGCCCCGGTAGGCGTCAAGATATCGACTCAGCAAGTGAAGCTCCGACTCGGCGTCAGCCATCCCGGACGCCCCGATCTAGCCGTGTTGGGGAAAGCCGAGATCCACCCCACGATGGATCGGGTCGGGCCAGCGACTGATAATGACCTTGCCCCGGGTATAGAAGTGGATTCCGTCGGGACCATAGATGGCATGATCACCGAAGTTGGAGTCCTTCCATCCGCCGAAGCTGTAGAACGACAGCGGGACCGGGATCGGCACATTGATACCCACCATGCCCACCTGGATCTCGTTCTGGAACTTACGAGCCGCGCCACCGTCGTTCGTGAAAATGGCCGTACCATTTCCATACGGATTCGCATTGATGAGGTCGATGGCCTCTTGATACGAACTCGTCCGAACGGTCGACAGCACTGGACCAAAGATCTCGTCCTGGTAGATCGACATGTCAGGCGTGACGTTGTCGAACAGGGTGGGGCCGATGAAATAACCCTCCTCGTGCCCTTCGACGACCAAGCCCCGTCCGTCCTCGAGCATGGTCGCCCCGGCAGCTTCTCCGGCATCGACGTATCCGGCCACCCGCTCAAGGTGCTGTTTCGTTACAAGGGGACCCATCTGGGCGCCCTCGACATCGCCGGGAGCCACGGTGAGGTCGGCCATCCGTTCGCGAACCTTGGGAAGAAGCCGGTCGGCCGCATCGCCGACCGTCACGACGACCGAGATCGCCATGCAACGTTCACCGGCCGATCCGTATCCGGCTGAAACGGCGGCATCGGCCGCCAGATCCATATCGGCGTCGGGGAGAACGATCATGTGATTCTTGGCTCCACCGAGGGCCTGGACGCGCTTGCCATTTTTGGTGCCGGTCTCGTAGATGTACCGGGCGATCGGGGTCGACCCGACAAAGCTCAGCGCCGCAACGTCGGGATGAGCCAATAAGGCGTCCACGGCGGGTTTCTGGCCGTGTACCACGTTGAACACACCATCGGGCAGCCCGGCCTCTTGAAACATCTCGGCCGCCATCATCGAGACCGACGGATCCTTTTCGGATGGCTTCAGCACGAAGGTATTCCCGCACGCAATCGCGACGGGGTACATCCACATCGGGACCATGGCCGGGAAGTTGAACGGCGTGATTCCGGCGACCACCCCGAGCGGCTGACGGATGGTGTACGTATCGACTGCCGTGGAAACCTGCTCCGAGTAATCCCCTTTGAGCAGATGGGCAATATTGCAGACGAACTCGACCACTTCCAGACCGCGCTGAACTTCGCCCAGGGCATCGTCGACGGTCTTCCCGTGCTCGGCGCTGACCTGCCGGGCGAGATCGAGCTTGCGGTCATTGAGAATCCGCCGGAACTCGAACATGATGTTCTGGCGACGAGTCAAGGGCGCATCGCGCCAAGCCGGAAAGGCCAGGGCGGCAGCAGCAACCGCCTGATTGACATCTTCGTCGCCAGCGAGAACGACTTCGGCCGATTGCTGCCCGGTCGCCGGGTTGAACACGGGCGCCGTGTCGCTGCCGACCCCGTCCCAATGTGATCCAGAAACCCAGTGATTGATTTTGTTCATGGCGACTCCTCTTGGCAGGCGTCAGCGAGCCTAGCCCCACGTGACCAGGATTCGCGTTTGCCGTTTGGCCGACACCCGCCCAAATGAAGTGGTGCCGATTGACATATTGTGAAAGCCAATTGTACTGGAGTAGCCAGACCGGGTACCGAGTAGGCTCGCCCTGATGCTGAACGATTTCACAGGCCGGGTTGCCATCGTCACCGGAGGAGCCTCAGGAATGGGAGCTGCCACATCTGCTCTCCTGGCCGAACGTGGGGCAACCGTGATCGTCGTTGATCAAAACAACGATCTCGCCTCGAAGGTATGCGAATCACTCCATCTCCCCTCGCCCATCATCGGAGACGTCAGTGACTCAGCGTTCTGCAACGCGACCATCGCCGGGGCGATCGCCACCCACGGTCGGCTCGACGTTTTGGTCAACGCCGCCGGCGTAATCGTCCGCTCCGTTGCGGCCACGACTTCCGATGACGAGTGGCGCCGGGTGATGAGCGTAAACGTCGACGGGACATTCTTCATGTGCCGAGCGGCTGTCAGAGCCATGGCCGGAACCGGCGGTGCCATCGTGAACTTCGGGTCGATTTGGGGGGATCTCGGTGCCGCGGGAGTCGCCGCCTACTGCGCCTCAAAAGGCGCCGTACATAACCTCACAAGAGCGCTGGCTATCGAGCACGCCTCAGGCGGCATCAGGGTCAACGCCGTCTGCCCCGGAGAGGTAGACACACCCATGCTCCGCTCTGAACGAACCGGTCCAGTCACGGATGACATGCTGGAGGACATCGCCGCAACGGTTCCGATGGGGCGGCTCGCCCAACCTGCCGAAGTCGCCGAAGTAGTGGCCTTCCTGGCTTCAGACCGTTCGAGTTACATGACCGGGGCGCTCGTCAGCGTCGACGCCGGATACGGGGCTCGCTGATGCAGTATCGGCGGCTCGGCAGATCCGACATCGAGGTCTCTGCCCTGGCGCTGGGGACGGACAACTTCGCAAATCCAACGCCCGAAGCCGAATGCATACGGCTCGTACAGGCCGCCCTCGATGCCGGCATCACGCTTTTTGATACCGCCAATACGTATGCAGGCGGAGACGCCGAACGAATTCTCGGGAAGGCCATTGCCGGGCGTCGAACGGAAGCAGTTGTGGCGACCAAGGCCTACTACCCGACCGGCCAAGAACCGGACGACCGCGGCAACTCGCGCCAGGCAATTCTCAAGGCGTGCGACGCTTCACTCGCCCGTTTGAACACGGACTACATCGACCTTTTTCAGCTACATCGGCCCGACTTCGACGTACCCATGGCTGAGACGATGGGAGCGTTGCACGAACTCGTTGAAGCAGGCAAGGTGCGCTTTGTAGGCAGTTCGACGTCGCCGGCGTGGCGGATTCTCGAAGGCATAAACGTTGCTGAAGCGGCCGGGTGGGAGGGGTTTGTCACCGAACAGCCCCCGTACAACATTCTCGACCGGCGAATCGAAAACGAAATCGTGCCCATGGCCCAAACCTTCGGTTTGGGCCTCCTCCCATGGTCGCCCCTCGCAATGGGCATGCTGGCGGGCAGATACGACGACAACCATCCGACGCCGACCGGATCGCGGGCATCCGCGCGGGGCGGCATCTATGCCGAACGAGTAACCAGCCAGGCGGTCGCCGCCGGCAACCGGTTCGCCGCCCTTGCCAGGGTCCATGGGTACGACCCGGCTCGACTCGCCATCTGCTGGGTCAAAGACCAACCTGGCGTGGTCGCTCCACTGTTCGGAGCCAAGACCATCGATCAGCTCAACGACATGGTCGCCGTAGGCGACATGTCGTTCCCCCCAGAACTCAGCGCCGCCGTCGACGACCTGTGTCCGCCGGGTAGCGCCATCGCCAATTTCCATAATTCGGCGGACTGGATGAAACAGCAACTCAGTCCTGGGGCCGACCACTAATCACCCGACCGAGACGTCTTGCTCGCCAAACCGGGCAAGACGAGCCACCGTTCAGACCCAG
>JAENVV010000290.1 GCA_016650365.1 Acidimicrobiia bacterium | reverse complement strand
GACTAGCGTGCAGATATGTCTTCCACTTGCCTGATTGTTGGCGCCAGCCGGGGTATTGGACTCGAACTGGCAACCCAGTACGCGGTCGACGGCTGGACCGTCCACGCCACGACTCGCACGGTCGATCAACCGGGACCGCTTGGGGAAATCCCCGGTGACGTCACGTTGCATCAGATGGATGTCCGCTCGAACGCCGACCTGGAGGCGCTACTGGTCTCTCTCGATGGAATGCCGATCGATGTTCTCATCCATGGCGCAGGCGTCTATCGCAATACACCCCGGGAGGTGATCATGGCTGTCAACGCCGAATCACCCATCCGGGTGGCCGATGCCGTTCTCGAGAATGTGGCAGCCAGTGACCAACGCAAGATCGCCCTCATCACGTCACAACTTGGTGCACGCCGCGGCCGAACCGGCAGCCTTGGCGATTACGGTGACTCGAAAGCTGCCCTGAACGACGCCTTCCGGCTGCGAGCTCCAGGCTGGGCCGAGCGAGGGATTCGGGCAATTGTCATCCACCCAGGCTGGGTCAGCACCGACATGGGTGGATCATCGGCGCCCGTCTCGGTGTCCGAGAGCGCCGCCGGAATTCGCAGGCTCATGGGTGGGCTAACGACCCAAATGCATGGTGGCTTCTGGACCTGGGATGGCCGGGAACACGAATGGTAGGTCGCCGGGACGGCGAGCGTCATGAAGAACACCAAATCAATGTCACGCGCCGACGCCTGGGACATAGTGAACTCGGCGCGAGTCGCCCTTGAGCAAGATGGTCGGGGGGCCGTCGTAGCGGTCTCCGACGGCCACGGCGAGCTCATAGGGCTGCTGCGCACGGACGGGTGCCCCCTTCCCTAGACCTCGGTCGTCAAGGCATCGTCGAGCCAGGTCTTTATCAGTTCAGCGATGTCGAGATTGTTGCTGTCCATCATCATGACGTGGCTGTTGCCTTCGACCCCGGACTCGGGCAACAACATCAGTGTTGCCGACCCACCCGCGTCGTTGATGTTGGTAACAGCCTGGATGCACCCACTCCTACGATCATCCCCATTGACACCGTCGGCGCCCTGACTGTTGTCACCCCACACCGACAAGAACGGGATCGGGCCGAAGACCGACTGGGCAAGGTCAGGAGTAATTGTGTGACTTCCGCCCTCGATACTGACAAGGGCTGCAACGAGGTCGGGCCTCCTCCGAGCAATTTCGATCCCGAAGAGCCCACCCTGTGAATGGACCAGAAGCGCCGCGGGTCCCACCTCTTCAAGCAGTCCAACTACACCGCTGATCGTATTTTCGGATCCTCCTTCGATCGTGGTTTCCGCGTTTGGCACGGTCCGATCGACCATTCGATCAAACGCTTCCAGCGGAAAGCGAACATTAGGGAACGGCTCGGGGTACCTGGGGCCGATCCGGGCGTTAACCCAGATCCGGGCCTTGGTGCCAAGAAACAAGTTCGGCGCCTCTCCTCGGGCGTCGCCAGCCCGCAGCGCATTCACACCGGTCGGGTCAAAACCTGATCGACCCCGTCCGGCATGGTCGATCACATGCACGGGATGGCCCTGCCGAACAAACCAGGTCGCCCAACCCTCGCGCCCATCCGGAGTGGTCTCGAACGTCGCCCCGGTCCGGTTGGCTCCATGGATCATGACGATCGGAGCACCAGCGATTTCGACAGGGATACGCGAATGAACGTATACCTGGCCCACTCGAATGTCACCGGGGCCGGGGTCCCCGGTAATCGACGACGACCCGGGGTGATCGGTAGGTCGGTCGTAGCCGCCATACGTTCGAACCGAGTCGGCGGCGAGATGGAGTGGCCGTTCGAACGGCTTCGGGTACAACATGGATCTGAAATTACCATGGCGGCCAGTTGGTGCCGGTCTCGGTCCGGGAAGCTTTCGGCATTCGGGCACCTGTTTGCCCTGATGTCGTTCGGCGCTATTGTCGCCCGATGGATTCGTCGATCGCTGCCAGCCCACCTTCTCCCGAGCGTTCACGTACGCTCCCCTGGTTCCTGGCCGTAGGTTTGTTCGGCCTGTTACTCGCCGCTGCTGGTCTAGGAATCTATGTCTTGTCAGATGGTGCTTCGCCCGTGGTCCCTGAGTCGGGAGCCGCCCTGCCATCGTTGGAAGCCGCGGCGTTGGCCGCGCTCGTTCAAGAAGGCCACGGTCACGTCGATGTCGACGCGCCGCATCATATGGCGATGGATATGGACTCAATGCCATCGCAGTCCGACCAGGAGGCGCTTGCCGCCGAACTGGCCCTCGCAACCGCTGCGGTACCGAATCTTCGAACCGTCACAGACGCGGCAGCCGCCGGCTATGTCCCGGTTTCACCCCCGGTTGACGGGATCGGTTCACATTGGACCAAATGGTCCCTGGTCGCAGAACCGTTCGATCCGCAGGCGCCTTCGCAGCTTCTATTCGAAGAAGTCAGATCTGGCTACGGCCCCGAGTTGGTAGCGTTCTCATACTGGGTTCGTTCTGACGGTCCCCCTGAAGGCTTCACCGGGAACACCGATCAATGGCACCGACACCTGGGACTCTGTTTCGAGGATGGGTGGCTCCAGACCGAGAGTGTCGCCGATAGAGAATCCTGCGGTGGGGATTGGATCGAAGGCAGCAATCTCTGGATGTTGCACGCTTGGATCGTTCCCGGCCTCGAAAACCGTTTCGGTGTGTTCCACACCACCAATCCACTGCTGTGTGAACGGTTCTGCGAGTAACGACCGAACCCTGTCGAGTTCCGCTTCAACGGTGATTGTGCCGCGTGGTCGGGCTTCTTCGAGTCGGACGGTTGCTGGGTCATCACCCACGCCGACTGGGACCAACGTCTCGCCGAATGGGACGACCTCCGCAACCCGTAGCGTCGGTTGTCTCTGCGCCCGGTCACAACTGGGCGCAGCGTCGCGTCCGACTGACCCCTGACCGGTAAGACCGCTATCCGGTGACGGCCCCGCACCAAACTGTCACACTGGTCGTGCCTGTCCGAAGCCGCGCCGGCCACTCCAGTTCTGCGTCCGGTCAAGCCGACGACTTGGGGTGAAGGCCCACGGTAGGGCGTTTGCACCAGATCAGCCGGGTCCCCATCATTCGCTCAGGAACCCGCTCGGATTGCCGATGAATGCCCTGTATAGAATCATCACTCACGCCCGAGCCGCGCCAGTATGTCGCTCGTTGGACGATCGCCGGAGCGCTTTTCGGGACATTTTTTCCGCTGATCGCCTGGTGGGTGGCCATTGCCCAAGCCGGGCCGATGACCTTCAGCGAACTGCACGCCATAAACTCGACCATGTGGATCATCGACCTAGGTCCCACCGTTCTCGGCCTCGCCGGTGCGGCGGTCGGAATCCTCTATACCCGCCTTTCCGAGTCCAAGCTTCGAACAGAAGCCGTAGCGAGGAATCGCCGAACGGTGGACCGCCGAGCTCCATGCGGCCAACCTGGAGCTTGCCGAATCCCTCGAATCCCGACGGGCGTTCTACGCCGCGGTCACTCACGAGCTTCGTTCTCCGCTGACCGCCATCGTCGGCTACACCGACCTTGCGGACGACGTAGTCCCCCAGCCACCCGAACTCACCGGCTATCTGGCCGAGATCTACGGTGCCGCGGCCGCCATGATCGGCATGGTCAACGATCTGCTCGACGCAGCCAAGCTTGAGACGAGCGGAATTGGGATCGAGATGTCGTCGGTTTTGTGCGACGACGCCGTTCACGAAGTCGTTCAGCAAATGACACCCGTGGCCAGCCAGAAGAATCTGACACTTCGCGCCAACGCCCCCGATTCAGTTGTTTGCTGGGCTGATCCCGTCCGCTTGTCCCAGGTCCTGACGAACCTGGTGGCGAACGCCATCAAGTTCTCAAAATCAGGTGTCATTGAAGTCCAGGTGGTCGATGCCGGCGGCGTCCCCACAGTCGAGGTTCATGACCAGGGTGTGGGGATCGATCCAGACCAACTTGACAGCATCTTCGACGCCTACGACTCAGGGTCGAACGGATCGGGCCGACGAGACAGCAGCGGCCTGGGACTGGCGATTAGCCGCTCACTCGTTGAGGCGAAGGACGGAGTCATCCCAGCGCACTCGGCCGATCCGGGCCAGGGATCGACCTTTCGGGTCACGCTTCGGTCGCCGAACGGGCAATCGAACGCTTCCCGAAAAGCCAAACTGGCTGTCTAAGGCCCGGCATCTCCGGCGTTACATCGGTTACATTTCGGCTGGGGCGGGAATCGAAGCCGCTCACCCCTCCGGGGATCACCAACTGGCGGAAGGAACCCTCGTGACAGACGCCTATGCGGGCAAAACCCGCATCTACCGCGCAGTGATCGACCGACTGAACGAACCCCTGCAAAGCATTGCCTTCAAGACCCATCCGCCCGAGCGTGGCATGAAGGTGCTCGATGTCGGATGTGGCACCGGATCCCAACTCGTCCAATATGGGGCTGCCGGATGTTCGATAACCGGTGTCGACCTGTCCCCTGCCATGCTCACCGAAGCCCGAACAACACTCGGGAAAGCGACCGACTTGCGCCTGGCCGACGCCACGAACCTGCCGTTCGACGCAGTCACCTTCGACCTGGTACTCATCTCAATGATGCTCCACGAACTGACACCCGACATCCGCATACAGGTCTTGGCCGAAGTCAGTCGGGTTCTGCGCTCCGAGGGAGCAGTCATCGTTGCTGACTTCACCGCCGGTCCGTTGACGCTCAAGGGGCGACTCATCCGGGCAATGTCGTGGGGCGTCGAACGGTTGGCCGGTGCCGACCACTTCGGAGAGTTCCGAACATTCGTGAAAGCTGGCGGTTTGCCGGCCGTCATATCGGGATCGCGGTTACGTCTGGACCGGGAACGCCCCCTGGCGGGTGGTAACGTCGCCGTCTATGTCTGCCGGGCCGTCTGACTACAAAACCGCTCATTCGGTGCTGCTGGTCAATCTGATGTCATAATCGGCGGCCGCTCAGGCGTTTAACCCTTGTGACGAAAGCGTTAGGTAGGGCAGTGGACTTTGAAGCCGACGACAACGCCATCCCGGTCATTCGGGGAGTCGGGTCGTTCGACGAGTTCTACAGCCGTGAGTACTCCCGGTGTGTAGGGCTCGCCTATGTCCTTTCGGGGAGTCGGACGGGTGCCGAGGATCTCGTGCAGGACGCTTTCCTCGAAGCACATCGCCGCTGGAGTGATCTTGGGGCCTACGAAAACCCGGGCGCCTGGGTTCGTCGGGTCGTCTCCAACCGGGCCGTGTCGAAGTACCGACGACGGATGGCCGAGGCGACGGCGGTCGTCAAGATGATGGGCGGATGGCAGAGCGCGGTACCCGAACTTGCTGAACCCACCGAAGAAATCTGGCTGGCTGTCCGGCGCCTTCCCCGCCGCCAGGCGCAAGTCGTAGCGCTGACCTACCTTGACGATCTGTCGCTTGAGGAAATTGCCACCGTACTCGGCGTCTCGGTTCCCACCGTCGGAACCCACCTACAGCGAGCGCGAAAAACGTTGGCTGCCGCCCTCGACACATCAGAAGAGGTGACGTGATGACATTGCATGACCGACTCCAGTCTGCGGCCGAGGACACCCATCGCCGGATGAGCGAACTCCGTCCACCATCACTGCCGACTCGTCGCCCCTGGGTGGCGGTGGCCGTCGTAATCACAGCGACAGCGGCGGTAGCCATAGGTCTTGGGAATCTTGGAGGTGGAATCGCTCCAACCGATACGATCGCCCCTCCCCCATCCGTCGAGATCCATACGCCCGTCACAGGATATCCGGTGGCCTCACAAATTCCCCCAGGCCTCGAGTTGGTCATGAGCTCGGGGTTTCCGGGACGCGACAGCCACGCCTACTACCTGCCATCTGACGGCGAACTCCTTACCGGAACCCAGCCGTTCCTGTTGTCGTCGACAATAAGTCTTCCATATGGTGATCCACTTACCATCGAAGCACTCCTCGCCGCCTACGAGTCGGCTGGCCTGAACGGCATTACAGCAACCACGATACGGGGAAAGCCGGCGGTCATGGCAACGGATGCGGATGGTCGAATCTCCTTGGTCGTTCTTGAGGATGACTGGACCAGTACTGAACTATTCGCCGGCGGGGTCGGGTTGGTCGACGTCATGGCCTATGCAGAGAGCATCAGGTTCGTCTCCCAACAAGATTACGACGCCAGCCGACTCGACCGCATCCGCTGGGATATCCGGGCCAGCGGACTGAGTTCCGCCAACCCCGAGACGACCAGGGAGTTGCTGGCCGGCGTCCCGGGAGTCGCTAGCGTCCGGCTCGTCTGGGATCCGGACCTCGTCCCGCGGGTCTCTCTGGTTCTGCGCAACCCCGATGTGAGCTCGGTGACCACGCTCGGCGGATCCTCGGTCGAAACTGGTTCCGAGCAAGCCCCACGGATCAGCTTTATTGCACTCATCATGCTCGAACCCGAAGCAGACCCGCAAACAGTTGCCGATCTCCTCATGGCCCAGAACATCACACCCAGCGTAGAGTTCTCGCCGCGCATCTCCGGTCAGTTTCGAGAGGACTTCGACCTGGCCCTCGCTTCCGCCACGGTGTTACAGGCTGATCCGCTCATGGTGCAGGCACCTTCGTCGCCGGTTCCCTCCTTCGACACTTCTCTCCTCGGCACCGAGGTGGCACTATCACCCGCCACACCGGGCGATTCCGTACCTACTCCGGACGATGAAGGCCTTCGACCCTCATCGGTCACCGACACGGACCGATCCTTCGTGCACCTGGGATCCCTCGATGATGGGACCCGGCTTTACCTTCAACTCTTCGGACCTGACGCCCTGTACTGGACAACGGTGAGCGAGAGCGGAGGTGCAACCGGCGGTGACGACGGCTCGTTCTCGTATTCCCACTACGGCATCATCGGGGCGTTTGAGGGACCAGATTCGGGCCCGTTCGTCACCGTGAAGGTTCCAATCGAGACGGCAGTCGTAGTACTTACCCGCAGCGGGGAATCCCTCTGGCAACGGCCCGTGGTCGGGTATGGGCTATTCCCGCTGACTGGCTCGATCGGAACCGTCGAAATTCGCGCCCTGGACTCCAGCGGCCAAGAACTCGGCCGCTGGAACGACGACCTCTAACGGCAACCCGCGTTTTCCTATCGCTAGGAAAGGAGGAGGTTTTTCATCTGGCGTTGGACCGGGGCGATCAGATTTTCGGTGTCGCGCCTAGCTCCGACATGTGGCCACCGACCCGAGTAGCGTGACTGCGTGTCATCTGCAGGCGATTCCGAGCGATCCGATCTGTTGGAAGCTGCCAGGTCGTCGTATGCCGCCCGGTCGTGGACCAATGCGTACGACGCCTTTGCGACGCTCGATGACGCCGGGCTACTGAAACCCTCCAATCTCGAACTATTCGCGACCACGGCGTACATGCTCGGGAAGGTCACCGAGATGCTCGCCACCCAGGAGCGGGCATACCACGGCTATATAGAGGCTGCCGAGCCTCTAATGGCTGCCAGGACGGCGTTATGGCTGGCGACCAACCTGGCGAGTCGGGGGAAGATCCCGCAGGCCAGCGGATGGGTGGAGATTTCTGAACGGCTCCTCCAGTCGGCCCCAAAGGACTGCGTCGAGCGAGGATATCTGCTCATGCCCAGCATGCTTCGCCACGTGATCGCCGACGAATTCGAGGAGGTGGCGCGGGTCGGCGCCCAGGCGGCAGATATCGGACGCCGATTCGGTGATCTTGACCTTACCGCCCTCGCCGCCCAAACCCAGGCTCGCGCCCTCCTCAGACTGTCCCGCACCGCCGAAGGCCTCCGCCTCCTCGATGAGGTGATGATCACGGTGACGGGATCCCGCCTGTCACCGATGGTCACCGGCCTCGTCTACTGCAGCGTTCTTGAGGGCTGCTACGAGACGCACTCGATCAAGCGAGCCGCCACATGGACACAATCACTCACCGATTGGTGCGGTGAGCAACCCGACCTGGTCGCCTTCAACGACCAGTGCCTGGCACATCGCTCCGAGATCCTCCGGTTGCAGGGGTCGTGGACCGAAGCCGAAGAGGAAGCCCACCGAGCCCAAGGGGCCGGGGCACGATTTCAGATCGCCGCCCAAGCCCACTACCAGATCGCTGAGATCCAGCGCATGCGCGGCGACCTCGCCGCCGCAGAACAGACCTACCGACAGGTAAGCCTCGACGGAGGCGATCCCATGCCGGGAATGGCCCTACTCAAGCTCGCCCAAGGGAACAAAGAAGCGGCCTTGACCATGATCGGCGAGGCAATCGCCGAGGCCACCGACCCCTTCGTCAGGATCCAGCTGCTCCCTGCCGTGGTTGAGATCGCCATCGCCGCAGACCGCATCCCTGAGGCAACCGGGGCCACCCGGGAACTCTCCGTAGCCGCCAAGGCGACTGGTACCGAGGCTCACCTCGGGTGGGCCGAGCACGCCGAGGGTCGAGTGGCTCTCGCAGAGGACCGGATCACCCAGGCAGTCGTCCACCTGAAACGGGCAAAGGCGATCTGGCAGGACCTGTCGATGCTCTACGACCTTGCTCGTACAAGGCTCGATCTCGGCCACGCTCTCCAGGCACGAGGAGATCTCGCTTCGGCCGATCTTGAGTGCGAGGCAGCCCGAGCTACGTTCGTCGAACTCGGGGCCATACCAGACATCCGCACCGTCGACGGTTTGATAGGCCAGTCAAACTCCGGTTGGCCGGCCGCGCTCACTGATCGAGAGGTCGAGGTACTTCGCCTGCTCACTTCCGGTGCCACCAATCGTGCAATGGCGGCCGAACTGATTCTCAGCGAACGCACCGTCGACCGACACGTTTCGAACATCTTCGCCAAGATCGGCGTGTCATCACGCTCGGCAGCGACGGCCTGGGCTTTCAAGAACGGTCTCGCCTAAGACGACTTCACATGGGTACTCCTACCCACACGTCCCGCGCCGGAAAATGGGTGATTCTGGCGATGCGGTTGACGGTCGGTTCCTATACGTTGGCAGAACCAACACGAGAGGAACCGACCATGAATGACAGGCAGGACGGACCAGGGAATGGATACACAGACACAATCGTCATCGGAGGCGGCCAGACCGGCTTGACAGTTGGCTACAACCTCGCTCAACGTGGCGTCGATTTCGTGATCCTCGACGCCAACGAACGCGTCGGCGATGCCTGGCGCAAACGGTGGGACTCGCTGCTGCTGTTTACACCAGCCCGCTACAACGGGCTACCGGGCATGCCGTTCCCCGCCAAGGCCGACGCGTTCGTCACCAAGGACGAGGTCGCCGCCTACCTCGAGGCGTACGCCGAATTGAACGACCTCCCGGTGCGGTCCAACACAAAGGTGTCCAAAGTGTCCCACGACGGCGAGACCTATATCGTGGAGGCGGGTGATCGGGTACTGCGGTCACGCAACGTCGTGGTCGCCATGGCGAACTACCAGATCCCCCACGTTCCCGATTTCGCACCCGATCTCGACCCTGACATCGTTCAAATGCATTCGAGCCAGTATCTGCGGCCTTCCCAACTCGCCGAGGGACCGGCTTTGGTGGTGGGGCTTGGCAATTCTGGCGCTGACATCGGTCTTGAACTCGCCCACCACCGCGAAACCTACATCGCCGGGACCCCCGGCGTGGTCATCCCCTTCCGTATCGAACCCTGGTTGGGGCGCAACGTCGGCGTCAGGCTCGTGCGCTTTGCGGCGGTGAAGGTCCTGAATACCAACACATTCATCGGGCGCAAGGCCCGACCCAAAATGATGCAACACAGCGGCGGTCCCATCGTTCGGGTCAAGCCGGACGACCTGGTTGCCGCCGGCGCACACCGCGTACCTCGCGTCACCGGAGTCGACAACGGACGCCCGGTTCTCGCCGACGGTACGGTGCTCGACGTAGCCAATGTCGTATGGTGTACCGGATTCCGGCATGGGTTCGACTGGATCGACCTCCCGGTCTTCGATGACCACGGTCTCCCCATCCACGAACGAGGTGTGGTCGCCTCCCAGGCTGGCCTCTACTTCTGTGGGCTCTTTTTCCTCCATGCCTTGTGGTCAGAGACACTCACCGGCATGCCGATCGATGCCGCCTACGTCGCTGACCAACTGGTTGCACGCAAACAAGAGGTACTGACCGGCTGAGGCTGATCGAATCGAGCTTTCCACTGCACTCGCCTCGGCTAATGCCGCCAAACGGATCACCGGACAGGTGGCTACATCAGGCGGTTCGGGCGATGAGGTCGTCAGCGATTCGCTTGGCGTCTTCGTCGATGCCGTAGATGATCCCTGACTTTCGCTTGGAGAGCCATGGGAAGCCGACGAAGTAGATGCCGGGCACCTGGCTGATGCCCTTGTGGTGAACCGGTCGTCCCTGATCGCCGCTGATCGGCAGATCGATCCACGAAAAGTCGGCCGTGAACCCGGTCGACCAAATGACCGTCGTGACTCCGACTTGCTCGAGGTCCAACTCTGTGGCGAATTCGATGGGCTCGTCGCTTGTCAGAGCCGTATCTCCCGCATCTAATTCAGAATCTCGAGCTGCGAGACCGTTCCTCTCAATAAAGGCATCAAGCTTGGTCTTGAACGCTTGCGAGAATTCGTCGGCGTGCCGGATGTACTCGAGAACCTTGTCGTCCGTGATGAGTTTGCCATCTGAAATGTCCTGAAGTCGGCCCAGGAGACGAGCACCATCTCTGGATAGCTGTTGGTAGCTGACGCTGTGCCCCAACGGGCCGACTCCTGACACCAATGGGTTGGTAGCGGCCAGCACAGCAGGATCGTCAACGTCATCGATATCGACATCCCAAAACCCCATGTCCACCCACCAATCCATGAAGTCACGTCCCCGGTAATGGCGGGGAAGGCGGGGTGCCTTGCTGATCGAGAAATAGACAGTCCTGCCTGCACCCAGCAGATCTTCAACGATCTGCCCTCCGGACTGGCCCCCACCGACCACAACCACCGCCCCTTCGGGCAAGGCCTTCGCGGACCGATAGCTCCCGGCGGTCAGCTGGAGAATCTGGTCGCTCAGATTTGAACTTACCGGTGGGATACGCGGAGTTTGCAGGATCCCCGAGGCAACCACGACCGAATCCGCCTCGATCAAAACCACGTCACCCTCCCGGCTGGTCGCTTCGACTCTAAATCGAGCGCTCCCTGGAGACTGAGTTACCCGGGTCACTGTCACCCCACTGCGAACTTGAAGACCAAACCGATCCACGTAATCCTCAAAAGACGACACCAAGTCTGATCCCGACATGAACCCAAACCGTTCAGGGCCGTCATATGGGGCACCCGGCAGGCCGTTCATCCAATTGGGCGTGTTGAGCACAAAGCTGTCCCAGCGCTGCGATCGCCAGGTTTCCCCAACCTGACCTTGTTCCAACACAACCGCATCGATTCCGGCCGCCTTCAGGTAGTAGGCAACACCGAGGCCACCCTGACCCCCACCAATAATGACCACATCAACCGGGGCATCTGTCATCTGGGGTTTTTCCATTCTGGGTGAAAACGCACACTACAACGACGGGTCAGACCGTGACGGAGGAAACCGAACGGAGCTAGCGAAGTGGCTGGATGGCCAACCGGCGCGTTTGGTTATCGGTCGGTTCTGGCATCCGTTGCAGTGACGGCTCGAAGCACCTCGGCCGTGGTAGCCATTGACGTGTCCCCGGG
>JAENVV010000289.1 GCA_016650365.1 Acidimicrobiia bacterium | reverse complement strand
ATCCTGGCTCCAGTCGAGCCTGGTCGAGATCCTTTCGGACGAACTCCCGGACGCCAGCACCTAGCCGCAACCGTCCGGGAGATCCCGATGTTGTCAATCCGATTAGGCCTCGCCGGCTACTGGAAGCGGATTTCCTTTGAGGCTGGAGCCGACCTCGGGCTCAAAGATCTCTGCTTCGTGTTCGGCCGGCATGAATAACGCCACCAGAACTGCACCGAGGAGAGCGACGCCGACTGCGACGAAGATGGCCGCTCCCATGGCGTCTACGAAGGCTTGCTGGGCAGCTCCGAACAGGGCGCTTCCGGCATCTCCCGGGAGGTTGGCGGCGATTTGTCGTGCCGCACCAATTGAGTTCGATGCTCCCGCCGCCACGTCGGGCGGCAACTGGGCGACCGCGGTCGCCATGTTTGTCGCATAGGCCGAGTTGAACACTGATCCGACCACCGCGACCCCAATGGCTCCGGCCACCTGACGGGTGACGTCGTTGGTCGCTGAGGCCACCCCGGCTTTCGAGACTGGCACGGCCCCCATGACGGCGTCAGTGGAGGGCGCCATGATATTGCCCATCCCGTACGACAGGGCGATGATGGCGGTCCCGATTACCCAGTACTCGGTGTCTACCCCAAACGTGGTGAAGACAGCCAGTACGCCGCTCAGCACGAGGAGGCCGAACGTGACGACCCGGGTCGTTCCGAATCTCTCGACAAGTCGAGGAGATGTGGCTGCCCCGATGACCATTCCGATGGCGATAGGAGCGGTTCGAAGCCCGGCCTCCAATGCTGAGTAACCCTGGACGAATTGGAGATATTGGGTTAGCAGGAAGATCACTCCGAATAGCGAGAAGAAGGCAATGCTGATCGCCGTCGCTCCTCCCGAGAATCGTCGGTTCTTGAAGTAGTCAAGGTTGAGCATCGGATGGTCGGTCCGTCGTTCGATGAAAAGGAAGAGCAGTCCGAACGCGAGGCTCAAACCGGAGGCGGTCATGACCCGGGTCGAGGTCCATCCGTAATCAGGCCCCTCGATGATCCCGTATACAAGCGCTGAGACGGCGACCATCGAGGTAGCGGCGCCCCAGATGTCGAGGGGAGTCGAATTCGGGTCGCGACTGGCGGGAACCAGGAAATACCCAAGAACGAGGGCTCCGATGACAATCGGCACGTTGATCAGGAACACCGAACCCCACCAGAAATTCTCGAGCAGGGCGCCACCCACTACTGGCCCGATACCGATTCCGAGCCCGGCGACCGCTGCCCAGATGCCGATGGCGCGACCCCGCTCCTCGCGCGGAAAGACATCAGTGATGATTGACAGCGTCGCCGGCATGATCAGGGCTCCACCGATCCCCATGACGGCTCTGGCAGCGATGAGTTGGGTTGCAGAGTCCGTGAAGGCTGCAACTGCACTTCCCCCGCCGAAGATCACCAAGCCGATCACGAGCGCCTTGGCGCGTCCGAACCGGTCACCCACAGCTCCCATGGTCAGAAGCAGGCCGGCAAACACCAGTACGTATGAGGCGACCATCCACTGCAGTTGCGAAGCCGTTGCGGACAAGTCTTGCTGAAGGGTTGGGATCGCGACATTGAGGATCGTGTTGTCGAGCCCGATGATGACGAGACTGAGGCTGAGTACCGCGAGTGTCCACCACCGCCGCTGATACTTCTTTTCCTGGGGCATTCGCATGAATCCATTCCAATCGACTTGTGAAACACTTGTGTTGCATAGTACTACAAGTGTGTTGTCTAGCGCAACACACTTGTATCGGATAGACTGTGGCCCTATGAACGCAGAGATTGATCCCCGTATTTCACGAACCCGGGGGGTGGTGCTGGACGCCACCGCTGCTCTCATCGGCGAGGTCGGGTTTGGTCGTACGTCGATCGAAGCAATTGCCGAACGCTCGGGCGTGGCCCGGTCGACGATCTATCGTCATTGGCCGAATCGCCCGGACCTCCTGGTTGAGGCCATTCGCTGCACGATCGCTCTGGAACCGCCGCCCGAGACAGGAGATCTCCGCCACGATCTATCGGTGTTGCTTGGCGGGTTGGCTGACAGATTGGGGTCTCCCGAGACGGGTCCGATCATGATGTCGTTGATCGCCGAAGCCAAACGAGACCCCCAGATGGCTTCGGTATTTACCCGCTTCGTCCTGGAGCGATTTGGGCTTATTCGTTCGATTCTCGAACACGCCGTCGATCGGGGTGAATTGAAGGCCGACGTGGACCCCGAGCAGATGACCGAAGATCTGGTTGCCCCGCTCTTTTTTCGCGCGTTTATCCGCTCGGCGTTACTGGACCGTGACAGCGTGGAGGACCATATTGACCGGTGGATCGCCGCGTACGCCCGCTGACCGCTGGTCGGGATGGTCGTCACCGCCAGGTAGCCCGGTTCGCCGGTCACGAACCAGTCACCGTTGGTGAGCGGTAGCCTGGTCTCATGTCAGATCAGATCCCTGAGGTCCTTTCGGTCACTCCGCACGACCTTGCCCATGGCGGCGAGGCGGTAGCCAAGGTTGACGGCAAAGCCATTTTTGTTGCGGGGGTCATGCCAGGCGAGCAAGCCAGGGTCCGGATCACCAAGGACAAGGGTGCTTGGGCGCGAGCCGAGTTGGTTGAGATCATCGAGCCGTCGTCTGATCGTATCGCCCCTCCGTGCGCCCATTTCGGGGTATGCGGCGGATGCCAGTGGCAGTACGCCCCGCCGGCCACCCAGGTGGCGTGGAAACAAGGTGTCGTAGAATCGCAGCTGCAACATCTGGCTGGCCTGACCGACGTCGATGTGCGACCGGTGGAGACTCCCGGACCGCCATTCGGGTATCGAAACCGGATGGATTTCCAGATTGCCGGCGGAAAGCCTGCGCTGTATCGGGGAAGCACCCGCGTCGAGGTTCCGATTGATGAATGCCTATTGCTGGTCCCGGCGTTGGCCGAGTTGTACCAGCGACTTGGCAATGTCGACGGCCTCAATTCGCTGACTATCAGGGCCGGTGTCAATACCGAACAGGTCTTGGCCATTGTGACGGGGAGATTGCCGGAGTCGGCCAAGAATTGGGGGGTGCCGATCGCCCGGGTTCGCCGTGGCACACCCTCGGTGGAGCAGGGTCAGATGCACCTCTATGAGGAAGTGGCCGGTCACCGGTATCGGATCACTGCCAATGGGTTCTTTCAGAACAACACGTGGGGTGCCGAGGCGCTTATCCGCCTTGTCACGGAGGCTCTTGAACCAGAAAAAGACGACGTCTTGCTCGATGCCTACGCCGGTGGAGGGCTCTTTTCGGTAGCTCTTGGCAAGTCGGTGTCGCAGCTGATCGCGGTGGAGACCTCGCCACTCGGTCTGCGGGATTTGGAACATAACCTCGAAGCCGCCGATGGGCCGGCCGCCGACATTGTTGGTGTTCCTTTTGAAGAATCGGCCGGGGAATACGACGACTGGACGATCGCGGTTTGTGATCCACCGCGCACCGGACTTGGTGCCGCCGGGGTTGATGCCCTCATCGATGCTCGCCCGAGGCGGGTTGCCTACGTCTCATGCGACCCGGCATCGTTCGCCCGTGACGCAAAAACGCTGGTCGAGTACGGCTACGCCTTGAAATGGGTTTCACCGGTGGATATGTTCCCGCAGACCTATCACATCGAGACCGTGGCCCGTTTCGACCGCGTCGACCCAACCGCCTAGGTCTGTCTTCTGAAGATAATCTGCGATGCAGGGGTCGCGGTAGCCGATAGTTTCGGTAGTTTCAACCATGCACCCGCAACCGCCACGGAGGAGTGTCTGTATGAAGGTATCGATGACTGTCAACGGACGACTGGTTAACGGCGACGTTGAGCCCCGCACATTGTTGGTCCATTTTATTCGAGAAGAACTGGCCCTGACTGGCACCCATATTGGTTGCGAGACGTCGTATTGCGGCGCTTGCACCGTCCACGTCGATGGAGAAGCCACCAAATCGTGCACGATGCTGGCCGTGCAAGCTGAAGGAGCCAGCATCACGACCATCGAGGGGATGGCCAAGGGCGACGAACTTCATCCGGTCCAAGAGGGATTTTGGGAACGTCACGGCCTGCAATGCGGCTACTGCACTCCGGGCATGATCATGTCAGGGGCCGCCCTGATCGCCGGTAACCCAAGTCCGACAGAGGATGAGATCCGCCATGGGATTGAGGGCAACTTGTGCCGGTGCACCGGCTACCACAACATTGTGAAGTCGATCGAGTACGCCGCCGCCAAGATGCGCGGCGAGACGCCGCCGCCGGCGGATTGGGAGGAGGTCTCCGTATGACGGCCACGATGAGTCAGGTCGGGGGAATCGTCCGTAGGAAAGAAGACCCGTCGCTGATCCAGGGTCGGGGTGTGTACGTCGATGACATGAAACTCAACGGTGAGCTCACTGTCGCCTTTGTGCGGAGTCCGTTCGCCAGAGCCCGCATTACGTCGATCGACACATCTGAGGCTCTGGCGATCCCAGGGGTCCGGGCCGTTTACACGATTGACGATGTTCGATCGCTTGGACCGCTGCTCGCCCAGATCCCGATTGGCAAGCTCCGCCCACTGCTGGCGGATGGGGTTGTCAACCACGTCGGTGAGGCCGTGGCCATGGTCGTGGCCGAAGACCGGTATCAGGCAGAAGACGCTGCCGAGGCCGTTGTGGTCGAATATGATCAACTCCCGGCGTCGGTAGATCTGAAGTTTTCTGCCACCGACGAGGTGAAGATCCACGACGACCTTGAGTCGAATGTTCTGCACACCTGGTTGTCACACGATTGGTGGCCGGGGGTATTCGAACTGGAAGATTATCGTCCCGCCATTGCCGCTGCCAAGGAGCGCGACGATGTGGTCATTGTTTCCCAGGAGATGGTCAACCAGCGTCTCATCCCGACCGCCATCGAACCGCGGGCAGTGCTCGCCGATTGGAGTCATGGATACGACCGGGTTACGTTGTACACATCGAGTCAGATTCCCCATGCCGTAGCCGGAGCGGTCGCCAAGACGTTCGGGATGCCTGTTAACGCGGTACATGTGATCGCCCCTGAAGTGGGCGGAGGGTTCGGCTGCAAGTTGAATGTCTATCCGGACGAAATCCTTGTGTGTTTCGCCTCCCACCAACTTGAGGCTCCGGTCCGGTGGACCGAGACTCGCCGTGAAGCGGCCTATTCGACGATCCACGGCCGGGGCTGGATTGGCACTGCGACGATCACCGGAACCAGAGATGGTGAGATTCTCGGCTACGAGTTGGATGCGCTGGCAGATATGGGCGCATATAGCCAGAACTTCACCGTGGCGATTCCCGTGTTGGGCCTCTATGTGGCGAGCGGCCAATACAACATTCCGCTGGCATGGAGCGTGAAGTGTGTAGCGACCAATACCCAGACCACCGATGCCTATCGAGGAGCGGGGCGACCTGAGGCTGCCTATTACCTTGAGCGAGCCATTGACATGTTTGCCGCCGAGATCGGCATGCATCCGGGAGACGTGCGTAAGAAGAACTTCTTCAAGAAGGAGGAGTTTCCGGCGACGGTACCGATCGGCCTCACGATGGATTCTGGCGACTACGCCACCAACCTGGATAAGTTGCTCATCGATTCTGACTATGCCGGCCTCAAAGCCATGCAAGCCCAAGCCAGATCCGAGGGACGCTACGTCGGTGTCGGCTTGTCCACCTACGTCGAGGTTTGTGGTTTCGGACCCTCCATCCTGGCTGAATTCGGATTCGGGTGGGACGGGTACGGTCTCCCCTCGTCGTTTAGTGGCTCTGGATTGGTGCGAATCAACCCTGACGGATCCGCAACGGTTTTCATCGGGACCGGTCCGAGCGGGCAAGGTCACGAGACCACCTGGGCGCAGATCGTCTCGGGTCGATTGGGCATCGCCATGGAGATGATTCGAGTTGCCCACGGCGACACCACCGATTCACCCAATGGGATCGGCACGTTCGGCAGCAGGTCGGCGGCGGTGGACGGAGCGGCGACCTATGAGGCCGCCGAGAAAGTGCGGTCCAAGGCCGCCGATCTGGTAGCTCACATGCTTGAAGCGTCTGCTGAAGATGTCCGGTTCGCCGATGGCGGCGCCCACATCGTGGGGACTCCCGGTCACAAGGTGACCTGGGCCGAAATCGCCGAAGTGGCGTATAAGCCGCACAAAGGCCCGGAAGGGGTGGAAGCAGGACTAGAAGCTCACTCCGTCTTCAGCCCCGGCAACGCGACGTGGCCATTTGGTTCGCACATTGCCGTGGTGGAGGTTGATGTAGAAACTGGCAACGTTGACATCTTGCGGTACCTGGCCATGGATGATTGCGGCAACGTCATCAATCCGATGATCGTCGACGGTCAACTCCACGGTGGTATCGCCCAGGGCATCGGGCAGGCCTTGTTCGAGGAGGCCGTCTACGACGAAAGCGGCAACTTGTTATCCGTGTCGCTGGTTGATTATCCGCTACCTACGGCAAGCGATCTCCCGATGTTCGAACTCGACCGGACCGTGACTCCGACGGACGTCAATCCCCTCGGCGTCAAAGGCATCGGGGAAGCGGGGACCATTGGTTCTGCGCAGACAATCGTCAATGCGGTTGTCGATGCACTGGCGCCCCTGGGCGTCAAACATATAGACATGCCCTTGCGACCCAAAAAGGTCTGGCAAGCCATCCAAGACGCCCAGGAGGCCTAGAACATGTATCCACGTCAGTTTGAATACGTTGCCGCCGGTTCCATCGAGGAAGCCGTTGGTGTTCTGGCTGCCAATCCTGGTGCCAAGGTGATGTCCGGCGGAATGAGCCTTATCCCCATGATGAAACTGCGACTGCTGTCGCCTGAAACGGTGGTCGACATTGGTCGAGTCTCGGGACTGGACGCCATCGAGGACAAAGGTGACTACATCTCGATTGGAGCGCTCGTCCGCCATGTCGCAGTGGCGACCTCGGCGGTGATTGGCGAGCACGCCAAGGCGCTGCAACAGGCTGCCTCCTGGACGGGTGATCCGCAGGTTCGCAACCGGGGGACACTGTGTGGGGCGCTCGCCCACGCCGATCTCGCCGCCGATACGCCTGCGGCCGCATTGGCGCTGGGGATGACGATGGTCGCTCAAGGCCCCAACGGAACCAGAGAAATCGCTGCCGCTGACTTCTTCGTTGACTCGTTGATGTCGGCGCTCAGCCCCGATGAGATTCTGGTCGAAGCACGGATTCCCAAACGAGGTGGCGGATCGGCTTACGACAAGCTGGGGAGGCGCGGCGGACACAGCGACTACGCGGTGGCTGGGGTGGCTTCCTGGGTGGCAATGTCAGACGGCGTCGTGACCGACTGTGCCATCGGGATTACCGGGGTTGGCACGAAGCCGACTCTGGCCGTCGGAGCCATGGAAGCCCTGCGCGGCCAGGGACCCGATGGAATCGCCGCAGCCGCCGACCGGGCCCTTGAGGGTATTACCGTCCTTGAGGATTTGTACGGTTCGGAGGCGTACAAGGCTCACCTTGCCAAGGTGTATACCCGGCGATCCCTTGAACAGGCGGTTGCAGCCGCCAGCTGATCACATTTGGATAACGTCGGTTTTCTGGCAGCATATCGGTATGGATGATCTCAAACCGGTTCCGGAAGTGACGCCAATCGAAGCCCAGGTTCACCTGGCGGATGGGGCGTTACTCGTTGACATCCGGGAACTGGCGGAATGGCGCGAGAACCGTATTCCCGGGGCCGTATTCAAACCGATGTCCGAGATGAACGATTGGTATCACGATCTTCCAGAAGACCGGGTAGTGATTCTGCAATGCCGGACGGGCAATCGATCGGGTGTTGCTGCGAGCGCGCTCATCAATCAAGCCCATATGACCAACGTGTACAACCTGGCAGGCGGGATTGTCGCCTGGGACGGGTCCGGCCTCCCGATCGACTTCGCCCCCCCGACCCCGCTTTGATGTTCGGCCGGTGCCGGCTTCAACTACGCTGACTTTCGTGATTCCCAACTCGGTCGAAGAAGTTCTAGACGCGCTGGCTAGCCAGCATTACGAGGCCGATCGCGGTCTGGCGGTGGCGATCCATCTGGCCCTTCAACTCGGAAAGCCGCTCTTTCTTGAAGGCGAGGCGGGGGTCGGCAAAACGGAGGTTGCCAAGGTCCTTGCTTCGTTCCTTGGGGAGGACTTGATCCGGCTTCAATGCTACGAAGGGCTTGACGTGGGTCATGCCTTGTATGAGTGGGATTATGCCAAGCAGATGCTGGCGATCCGCCTGCTCGAAGCAAGAGGAGAGGGTTCGCTCGCCTCGGTGAGTGACATCATGGGCCGTGAGTTTCTGGTAGCGCGGCCGCTACTGCAAGCAGTCGAAGCCGGCCGGAACGGGCGACGACCGGTCCTGCTCATCGACGAACTAGACAGGGCCGATGAGGAGTTCGAAGCATACCTGTTGGAGTTGTTGAGCGATTTTCAAGTCACTATTCCTGAACTCGGAACGATCCGAGCTGAGAGCCGACCGATCGTCATTCTGACCTCAAACCGGACGAGAGAGATCCATGACGCTCTCAAACGTCGGTGCATCTATCACTGGATCGATTATCCCGATTACGATCGGGAGGTGGCCATTGTGGCCCGTAAGGTGCCCGGAGTGTCAGCAGAACTGGCCGGCGAACTAGCCGGTGCGATGGAAAGGCTCCGGACCATGGATCTGTTCAAGCCACCCGGGGTTGCTGAAACCCTCGATTGGGCAGCCGCCATCCAGGTACTCGGTCAGGAACATCTTGATTCGGCCCTCATTAACGACACCGTGGGTGTGGTGCTGAAATATCAAGACGACATCGAGCGTGTGCAACAAGCGGGGTTTGATCGGCTACTCACTCGAGGGTCATGATCAGGTTGGTCGCTGCGCTCGTCGCGCTGCTCGTCTTTTCTGTGAGCTTGCCGGCTCAGGCGACTGTTCCGCAAGCGGACGTCATCTACGTGTGGGAGTCGGGAGGGCTGACCCCGGGGACCCTGGCCAGGATCGAAGAGGTGGCCGATCGTTATGAGGCTTCGGTCAGTGTCGAGCATCGCGGCACCATCCAACTGCTGTCCGTCGCCCGCGGCGACGAGCTTGTCCAGAGTGCTCCGGACGGGTATGTCATCCCCATGGCCGCCCTCGCCGTTGATCCCGCCGATAGTCGATCGGTGGTCGGGTCGACGGTCTCGGCGGCCTTGGACCGGGGCGAGGTCGTCATGGGCCGGTCGTCGGCCAGGCTCCGCGGAGCAACGGTCGGCGACGTGGTTACCTTTACGGGTTGGGATGGCAGTTCCCAGAAGCTGCCGATCGGGGCCATCGTGCCAGATAGTCGGGTCAGGTCAGCTGAGCTGATTTTCTCGATCGAGACGGCCGAACGGTTCGGCTTTTCCCGGCTCTCGTCTGTGACCCTGTGGGGGTTCGCCGACCGCTCCGCTCTCTATCGCGACCTGGAAGTTACCTTCGGCGGCGAGTTCGTCGGTATCGATCCCGATGCAGGGCGTGGGCCTGACGACGTTTTGTCCGACATTGCCGCCAAACGGCAGTTTGGCGAGTTTGCATATCGATTCACCGGGCCTGGCGACAAGATAAAGATCGACCCCGTCTGGGTGGCGGCCAACATCGTTACCGTGAATCTTCCGATTCTGGGCACGTTCAAATGCCATCGCTCGATGCTGCCTTACCTCGAGCATGCGCTCGACGAGGTGATTGATGCGGGACTCGGATCCGTTATCGACCCCGTGGACTTCCAACGGGCAGGCGGTTGCTATAACGCTCGACTCATTCGCGGCGGTGACAAGGGCGGTGCGATCTCGCGACATTCCTGGGGTATCGCGGTCGACTTCAACCCGTCGACCAATCGCTACGGCGGGGCAGTTGTGATGGATCCACGACTTGCCGAGATCTTTTACAAGTGGGGTTTCGCCTGGGGTGGAGGGTGGGTGTATCCAGACGGGGGTCACTTCGAATGGACTCGACTACCGGCGTCGATCGTCGATACGTAGCCTTGCCAATCGACCGTTATTGGCCGAGGCCCACTGTGCGACGCCGAGCCGAGGGAATAGTGGTTCTTGCCCGTACATAGCTCACACTGATTCGCTAGTGTCGGATTACGTTGCAAGGTTCACAGGGTTCTCGCGACAAGCAGGTCCAACCTACACCTGCACGCGACCCACCAGACTCCTTCATGCCCTCGTGTTGGCCAACTTGAAAGGAGTCGTATGTTCCCATTCGCGCAGTCCGCTTCTACCAGGTATCCGGTTCTCTCGGTCTACCTCAACAAGGGTCCCGCTCTCGGGGCCCAGCTGACAGATGTGTTGAAGCCGATCAAGGAGCTTGACCTTGACCATGCTCAAGAGATGTCGCTGCGAGCCGATATCGAGAAGATTTGTGACCTCCGGCTAGAGCGCGAGACGGCGCCGGCCATTGGTATATTCAGCTGCGACGGTGAAGGCTGGTTCCACATGGAGCGGTTGCATCGTTCTGTGTCCGATTTCGCCACCACCGGTCGGCGGCCATACCTAAGACCGGTTCGAACCCTGCCCAGGAACACCCGCACGAAGATTGCCGTTGTTGAGAGTCGATCGGCGTCGCTGTGGTTGATGGAGGCCGGCCAGATCCGTCGGGTCGAAGACATTGTTGTCGATGAAACGGTCAAGAAAAACTATGGCGGCTGGCAGGGCTACTCCGAGCGTAAGGCTCATGCCCGGTCTGACGAACTCGTTCATCGGCATTACCGCGAGACGGCCGAAGGGCTTCTGGCACTTCATCAGAGGCAGCCGTTCGATTACATCATTGTTGGCGGGCACAAGACGGACACACACGAGTTTGTGGAGTCGTTACATCCGTATCTTCGCAACCTTGTCGCCGGGGAATTCGTTATCGATCCGCACACGATTACTGCAACCGGCGTCCTCGAAAAGGCAGCCGGCTTGGAAGCTGCTGCCGAACGTGAGCGCCGTGAGGAGATCGTGAAGTCCATCATGGATGCCGAGGGAGCCACTCGAAAGGCGGCGCTCGGGATTCCTGATCTGGTCGACGCCACCAACCTCAAGGCGGTGCAGAGCCTCGTGGTTGTCACCGATTCTCCTCGGGTCCCCGGGGCGATTTGCGACGAGTGCACTTGGATGTCGATGGCCGGGGGTGAATGCCAGGGGTGCGGTGCCGAGATGCGCCTGGTCTCCGACGTCGTCGACGAGGTCATCGAAGCAGTGCTACGGGATCGCGGAGTGGTTGAAGGAATCGGTCCTGACACGGTTCTGGACGATTACGGCGCAGGTGGTCTGCTGAGGTTTGCCGTCACCTGACCAGAATGGGGGCCAACCGCCTAAAGTTGGCGGATGGCAGTGGCAGCGGTGGTGCAATTCGGAAGGTTGCTGCGCGAGCGCGGACTCAGCGTTGTTCCTGACACGACGGTCGACATGGTGTCAGCTCTTCGTATCATCGACCTCGCCCGGTCTGATGATGTCCGGTCGGCCCTCAAGGCGGTGACCGTCGTCAACCCTCAGCAAGCCGTGCTGTTTGATGAGTGTTTCGACGCGTTTTTTGGCGGGGGTGACATGTCACCGGTCGATGAGGTCGACGACATGGACGATCAGGTCTTGCACATGGAGTCGTGGACCATTCGTAGCCCGACCAGTCTCGAAGGGGAACAAGCTGAAGAAGAGGTCTCCGACCAGGTTGGAGCTTCGGCGATTCAGCGTTTTGCCAACCGTGATTTCAGTGACCTCGACGATGGCGAATTGGAGCGCGCCCGGCGGCTCGTGGCCAACATGCTCTGGCAGCCGTCGGCGGTCAAGAGCCGCCGCTGGACTCCAGACAGTGGTGGACGACGGCCAGATATGCGTCGTACGCTGCGGCAATCGGTTGGCCCGCGCGGTGACCTCATGCAACTTGCCATGTCGGATCGGCGGTTTCGCCGGAGGCCGCTCATCGTCATTGCCGATGTGAGCGGTTCGATGGAAGCGTACGCCGAGATGATGCTGACGTTCGCCCATGCGGCCCGGGCCAAAGTCCATCGTGTTGAAACGTTTGCTTTTTCGACTCACCTCACCCGGATTACGTGGGAGCTGTCTCGTCGTAGTGTTCGGGCCGCCCTCACGAAAGCGTCGGAGGCCGTCATCGATTGGTCGGGCGGCACGAAAATAGGCGAGGCGCTCCAAACCTTCAATCGAGACTGGAGCCGGCGGGTCTGTCGAGGAGGGCCGGTTCTCCTCATTGTGTCTGACGGCTGGGACTGTGGAGACCCTGCTCTTTTACGGCAGGAGATGGCCCGGTTAGCGAGGAGTGTTCACCGGGTCGTGTGGCTCAACCCGCTGGCGGGCCGACCCGGGTACGCGCCAGAAACGCGCGGTATGCAGGCGGTTTTGCCGTACGTTGACGATTTTCTTCCTTCGGCCAATCTTCGCCACCTCAGTGAGGTGGTCGATCTTCTAGAGTCCATAGGATGATGAAGGAAGCGCTCGATACGGTTGACGGCTGGAAGTTGGCTGGCAAGGACGTCGCGGTCGCCACGGTGGTTCGTGTGCAAGGCTCGGCACCGCGGCCCGAGGGATCCAAGTTCCTGGTCTCTTCGGCCGGCGATATGGAGGGTTCGGTTTCGGGTGGATGTGTGGAGAACGACGTGTTTCTTCATGCTCAGGACGTACTCCTGACCGGGCAGCCGAAGTTGGTCACCTATGGCATCGCCGATGACGACGCCTTTGAAGTCGGATTGGCCTGCGGAGGGACGATTCAGGTGTTTATCGAGAAATGGTGATGGGAATTGATGAGGCTATTCGCCATCTGATCTCGAATGAACGTCTCGGTGCCGTACTCACGGTCGTCGAAGGAGACCGGGTTGGCCAACGGGCGGTTTACGACTTCGAAGCAGGTGTGATCGCCGGCGACCTGGAGCTCTCTCAGGCTGTGGTCGATGACGCCAAACAGCTCATGGATCGTGAGCAGAACCTCGCCCTTACCTACGACGACGAGTCCGTGTTTGTGGAAACGGTTGGTCCGCCACCCAGATTGCTCATCTTCGGGGCCGTTCACATCGCCCAGGCGTTGTGTTCGCTGGGCACCCAGCTTGGCTACCGGGTGACCGTGTCGGACGCCAGGGCCGCTTTCACCACGAAAGACCGCTTCCCCGAGGCCCACGAGCTGCTGGTGGGCTGGCCTGATGAGTTATCTGAGCAGCTCCTGATCGACCGCCGCACGTTCGTCGTGCTGCTTTCGCATGATGCTCGATTCGAGGATCCCGTTCTGCCAATGTTGATGGCGTCGGAGGCCAAGTACATCGGGGCGATGGGGAGTCGCCGAACCGCTGCGAACCGTCGGGAGCGTCTGGCGGCGGCCGGCTATTCGGAGTCTGACGTGGCCCGGATTCATGGGCCCATTGGCATCGATATCGGTGCTGAAACCCCCGAGGAAACTGCGATTTCGATCCTCGCAGAGATGACTCAGGTCCGGTATGGATCTGGCACCGGCGCCTCGCTCACCGGGCGCACCGGTCGAATCCATATGCAACGAACCGACGATTTAGGCGACGTTTAGCGATCGTTGTCCCCTCAGAAAGTCGGGCCGTTTCGGTACCCAGAACCATGCCACCTACACTGGCCCGATGCGCAAGATCGCCGCTCTCGTTCTGGCCGCCGGGAGTTCCCGAAGGCTCGGCACACCAAAGCAACTACTCGATTGGGGTGGGCGACCCATGTTGAACGTGGTCGTCGATCGGGTGAAGGCCTGGCCGGTTGACAGCGTCTGGGTGGTTCTCGGGGCTCACGCTGACGAGATTCTTGATGCCTGCCAGTTTGAAGATGTGAACGTGGTCATCAACGAGGACTACGAGGAAGGTCTGGCGTCTTCCTTGCGGGTTGGTATCGATGCCCTCATACGATCGGGGAATGTCGACGGTGTCTTCATCGCTCTCGGCGATCAGCCGTTCATCGAACTCGAAGTTGTCGAGGCCATCATCGACCGATTCGAAGAGTCGACATCCAAGGCTCTTGTCCCGAAATATCGATATACAGTTGGTAATCCAGTCCTGGTTGAGAAGTCATTGTGGCCCCGTCTGATGAGTCTTGAAGGCGACCTCGGAGCCCAAAAACTGCTGAAGGCGCACCCGGAATGGGTAGAAGAGGTTTGGGTGGAAAAGCTTCCGCCCCGGGACGTTGACACTCCCGCCGACGTTGAAGAGCTAGCCCCTAGGAGCACACATTGAAGATTGAACAAGAGTTCACCGTTACCAGGTCGGTTGAGGCTGTCTGGCAGTTTTTTCAAGACATTGCGGCGGTTGCCCAATGTCTTCCTGGTGCCGAACTCATTGAAGATCGTGGCGACGGAACCTACGTTGGGAAGGTCGAAGCGAAACTGGGACCGATGACGGCGACTTTCGAAGGAGATGCCACGGTCACCCCGAACCCGGAGACGAAGTCCGGGCACATCAGCGGCAAGGGCGCCGACCGTCGTGGGGGAAGTCGTGGTCAGGTGGCAGTGGACTACCGACTGGAAGCTGACGGCGACGGGACACATGTCTACGTGGACGCTGATGTGACGCTATCGGGTTCGGCTGCTCAGTTCGGACGGACCGGTCTGATCAAGGAAATCTCGAATCGTCTGGTGGCCGACTTCGTCCTGTGTCTTGAAGGCAAGTTAGGAGCCGAAACCATTGAGGAGGCCGAAGCAGTGACGGCCTCCGACGTCAAGCCGGCCGGGTTGGTGTTCGCAAGCCTGTGGGCGACGATCGTCAACTTCTTCAAGAAGCTATTCGGAAAGTCATAACCACAGGGCCTTCGCTCGTGCCACTCCAGTATTCTCGATTGTGTCAGCTCGGAAAGGACCGTTATGCCCTCGATTGACGCCATAGATGGCATTGGCCACAAACGAGCGACCGTCTTGCGAAAGAACGGTATTCGAACGACTGAAGCTCTTTTGAAGCGTGGCGCCACGAAGCGGGGCAGGAAGGAATTGGCCCGCATCACGAAGTTCGATGAGAAGGTCCTTCTTGAGTGGGTGAATCGAGCCGACCTGATGCGCTGCAAGGGGGTTGGTTCTGAATACTCCGACCTTCTTGACGTGGCCGGGGTCGATACGGTCAAAGAACTCCGGCGACGCAATCCGACCAGTCTGACTGCGAAGATGATCGAACTCAACGAGAAGAAACGTCTGGTTCGTCGTCTTCCCACGGAGTCGATGGTCACCGGGTGGATCGAGAACGCCAAGGAACTCGAAGCGGTCGTTTCGTATTAGTGGCGCGGCGCTCCGGCGCGGTCGGCGGCTACCGGCCGACCTGCAACTAGATGTGGTTAACAAGACGGGGAGCGCCAATGGCGCTCCCCGTCTTACCTTGGAGGAGGTCTCGCAGGAGTTGCTGACTAGGCCGTCTTTTTGGCAGCCGTTGTCGTCTTGGGGGCCGGCTTGGCGGCCGGTTTCGCAGCTGCCTTGGCGGCTGGCTTGGCAGCGGTTTTCGCCGCAGGCTTGGCCGTGGCCGACTTCGCTACTGGCTTCTTCGCTACTGGCTTCTTCGCTACTGGCTTCTTCGCTACTGGCTT
>JAENVV010000288.1 GCA_016650365.1 Acidimicrobiia bacterium | reverse complement strand
GTCGGTGGTCTCTGGCAGGCTCTCGTCTCGGGCTTTGGCGGATTCCAGTGGAAAGACGGCACCCCCCGACTAACGCCTCACCTTCCGCCCGAATGGACCCACCTGCGATTCGCGGTGTCGATCAAAGGGTCCCGGGTCCGTATCGAAGTTCTCCCGGACCTGGTCACCGTTCATCTCGAAAGCGGAGAACCCGTCGAGTTGGAGATCTGCGGTACTTACCACACCGTGACCAGCGCACCCTTCAGCGTTTCCCCCGTTTAACCCCCCTGACTCACTACTGACTACTGACTACTGACTACTGACTACTTCGAGAGGCTTCTACCGCCGGCGACGGGGACGACCTCTCCGGTTATGTAAGCGGAAGATTCGGAGGCGAGGAAGGCAACGACTTCGGCGACTTCCTCGGGAAGGCCCATCCGACCAAGGGGAATCGCCGCGACCATCTTCTCCAGAACACCGGCAGGCATGGCCCTCGACATCTCGGTGTCGATCAGGCCCGGGGCGACGGCGTTGACCCGGATCCCGGGAGCCAAATCGAGAGCAAGGGCGCGGGTGAGGCCGACCAGACCTCCCTTGGAGGCCGAATAGTTGAACTGCCCGAAGCTTCCGAGATATGCACGGGAACTGATGTTGACGATGGCACCGGACTCGAAACACGGTCTGAGCTTGTTGATGAGTCCGTAAGCCGCTCCAAGGTTCACATCAATTACCGATCGAAAGGCAGCAGAGCTCATGTTGACGAAGCGGGCGTCACGAGTGATGCCGGCGCTGTTGACGATCGTCCGAAGCGGGCCAGAGAGACCTACGACGGCTTCGAGGACGGCATCAAGTCCGGCATCCACTGTCAGGTCGGCTTCGACCCCGATCACCCCCGCACCCGAGGCCTCGAGATCGGCGATGACTTCACCCAACCGATCGGAGATGTCTACCGCCACGATCGTGGCGCCCGAGGCGGCCAATCGACTACAGATGGCTCGCCCGATCCCACCGGCAGCGCCGGTGACCACCGCAATTCCCTTTCCCGGCCCCACCCCCGGGTCGCTCATGGGATTGTCTTCCCTAAGTGGTCGCCACTCAACCTGATCAATTCACCGTTGGGACCGTCGGGCCGACACAACATTTCTACCCAGTAACCAGCGATGTCCGGCGATGTGCTCTCGCTCACGGCAACCACATTGACCGGCACGCCGGCCCTGGAACTCTCAATCGCCAGAGACCGGGCAGCCGAGAGCAATCCGCACGCCACCATCGCCCGACCCGGCCCCCTCCGGCCCAACAAGTCGTCACTATTGACGAGGTAGGCCACTGCTCCCCCACTGCGAACTGCGGCCTGGGACAACTCGAACGCCTCTGACAGCTCAGCCGCCACAGCCGCCCATTCGTCGGGAATGGTGGGCTCGGCCACGAAGACAAGGGATCCTTCGGGCAGGGATCGATCGCGAAACGCATTAGCCAGCCCGACGTCGCTACAACGGATCATGGAGACGAGCCGATAGCGACGGCACCCTCGGACAAGAGTTCGGATATGCGATCGTCCGACAAGCCGGCGGATCGCAGGATGCGGCGGCTGTCGGCCCCGAGGACGGGAGGTGGATCGGTGGCACGGGCGGGTTCCCCGTCAACGTGCAAAGGAGAACCCGTGAGCATGACCTTGCCCGCCACCGGGTGTTCGACTTCGACGACCATTCGGTTGTGGACGACCTGGGGATCGGTAAAGACCGATTGGAAATCCAGTACCCGCCCGACCGCCAGCCCGGCATCACCGAGCAAACTCATCCAGTGGTCGGTGGACTCGGTGGCAAGAACCGACTGCAGACCCTCGGCCAGAGAGTCTCGATTGGTCAGGCGCGAGGTGTTGTCGATGAAGCGATCCTCGTCGAGAAAGTGCTCGAGTTTTAGCAACCGGCAGGCCGCTGCGAAGTGACGGTCGGTCACTACCGCCAGGTTGATATGACCGTCTC
>JAENVV010000287.1 GCA_016650365.1 Acidimicrobiia bacterium | reverse complement strand
ATTTGAATTGGACATAGTTGCCCAGTTCCCGGTAGATGCCGGCCCGTCGCAACACGTAGCGGTTGCCACCTTCGTCCATAGTTGAAACTCCGGCCGACCCTGCTTGGCCACCCAAGTAGCCGATCGGGGAGAGAAGCAAAGTGTCGGCGCCCAGTCTGGCGGCGACGATGGCGGCCGTCGCACCGCCCATTCCGTCGCCCACCACGATCACGTCGTACTCGGTCTGACCCGGCAACGTCATAGTCGTCGTGGGTGGTTCCGTTGTAGTCGTTGTGGAACCCGGCTCGCTAGTGGACGTCGTGATGATGGTGCTTGTGGTTTGGGACGATGAGGTTGTTGAGGCTGTTGTGGTTGTTGTCGTCGTCGGAGCGCCACCCGCAATCAGCTGAACGACAATGCCCACAACCACAGCGGTTACCCCGAGGCCGGCAAGGACCTGCCAGGGACGCGGTCGTCTAGGAACTGAGTCGGGACCGCCTGTCACCAACGAATCCTATGGAGGGTGGTGGCTTTACCGAGCTTTCGCTCTAGCCCACCCTCCGACCCTCGAGGAGGAAGGCATCAGTCCCGAATGTGCTTCTGAGCACTGCGCCGGCCAGCATGCGCTCTTCGCCGATCGCCGACCCTGTGGCGGTGCCGAGCAGTCGACGAATTCGCATATCGACCTCCAGCGACCGCCTTTGAATTTGGTCGATCAGATCGACGGGCTTGTCCGGGAATTCCTCATTCAACCCCGCAAGGCGATCGAAGGTTTGCGACCAGCTTTGGTCGAGGGCAGCGATCGCCGCTGGGTCCGGGGTTGGGGTGTTCAACATCGTCAAAGCAACACCATGACGAGAGAAGAGTGCCAGGTAGTAATCCAGCGGAGCATAGAAAAAGGTGCGGTACGGATACTTGGATTCATAAAACGCGCGGAACCACCGCTCGGCGTCGGCATGGTCGAGAAGGGTGATTCCGGGAAGCTTGTAGTGGCCATCGCTGGAGATGTAATTGATCGACAGCCCGTTGGGGATTTCCAGGAAGAGGCGGCCACCCGGGTTCAACAAGCGGCCTAGATTCTGCGCTGCCCGATCGAGCTCGACAACGTGTTCGAGTACATCGTTGCAGAGGATGAGGTCAAAACCTCCGAGACGGTCAGTCAATTGCGGATCGGTGATGTCGGCTACCTCAAGATTGGTAGAGACCCCGTGGTCGGTGAAGAGCAACCGGGCCAGGTCTAGGAGTTTCTCGTCGACGTCGATACCGACCATCGTTCGGGCGCCGGCATGTCCGGCTGCGACCAGAAAACCACCGTATGCAGATCCGACGTCGAGGACTCTCTTGCCACGAAACGCCTTGGGACCGCCCATGCTTTCAATTGCATGCCACCCCCGCTCGACCGAGGTCAAAGTGAATTCGGCCCACATTCGCTGGGTCGGATCGAGCTCATCGATATCGGCGACACCAAATGACTCGAGAACTGCGACTTGAAATGAGTTTCCAGAAGGAAGAGGAGGACCTTGGGGGTCCGGGTGCCTGCGGCTGGCCAGAAAGGCTTCAGTCCGCCACTTCAGGCCATGGGCGATCCGAGCCGGTTGCAGCCATTTCGATCGGTCGGGCATCCCGGCATCGTAGGAAAACGCCATGGGCGACTGTCGCTGGTTGCTCGTTGCGACGACTGAACCGGCGACAATGCACCATTAGCCTCGTCGGTCGGACCACCCTATAGGTTCAAGTGGCACTTCCCTTATACGACTCCGCCCAACTCCGTCGGCCCCTCATCACCGAATTACAGAACCTGTGGAGGTATCGCGGATTGATCGGGCTCCTCGTCGGTCGTGAGCTCACCGTCCGCTATAAACGCTCCGCCCTGGGAGTGTGGTGGACCCTCCTCAATCCCCTGATCACCACGGCCATCATGTGGCTGGTTTTCGGTCAGATCTTTGGAGGCCGCTTCGGCGATACGGGTGATGAGCCCTACGTCCTCTACCTTCTGGCCGGGGTCCTGTTCATGACCTTTTTCTCTCAGGCGCTCCTCGCCACCGGAGCGGCCATCACCGGGTCTGCATCGATCCTCACCAAGGTCTATGTCCCGGCCGAAGTGTTCTCGTTCGCGACGTCGATTGCAGGCGGGGTCAACTTT
>JAENVV010000286.1 GCA_016650365.1 Acidimicrobiia bacterium | reverse complement strand
GTGCGTTCATTGCTGACCCATCCGGTGACGGTCGGCGACCAGCTGGACATCGACGGCCAGATGATCACGGTCGAAAAGGTCATCCCGCTGGATGCCGGGTTGATCAGCTCCAGTACCCGTTTCCAGGCCGGCGATGTCCAGCTGACTCCGGCAAGTGTGCCCACGGTTGTGGTGGATCCCTCCAAACCAGTCGCCCCCACCACCGCCGAGGCCCTCCTCGCCGGCCTCGACACCGAACGGGATCTGCTGACCGGGTGGCTGTCGCTGCTGACGGGCGACGGTGACCTCCCGACCGCCTGGGGGCTTCCCTCGGTGGCCGGCGTCGTGCTGGAGGGTCCGCATGGATGCGGAAAATCCGAACTTGTCGCGGCTGCCGCCAAAGGTGCCGGATGCAGTGTGAAGTCGATCGACCTGAACCTGATTTTCAAACCAGCTCGGCTGCTGGACCTCCTCGAATCGGCAGTCAAGACGTCTCCCCCATCGACAGTTATCTACGTGGATCGGTTCGAGGCTGTCGCTGGTGAGGAAGGACTGACTCCGTTCAAAACCCAGGTGGCAGCCATCATGCGATGGTTCCTCGATGCGGTCGCCGACCGACCAACGATCGCCTGTGTGATCGGCATCACCTCCCATGCCACGGTCGAAGCCCTGCAATCGCCCCTCCTGCCGAGAACCCTCCAGGTACCTCCCCCAAACGCTCACCGCCGGACGCTTCTCTTTCAAGCTGCCCTGGCCAAAGTTCCGACCAACGACATTGACTACGCTCAACTGGCGGGGCGAAGCGCCGGCTTTTCGGGTGCGGATATTCTCGGCGCGGTGCTCCAGGCTTCAACCGAGGTTGCCCGCCTCGGCGAGCCGCTCACGACCGATCGGGTGGCAGCCGCCATCGATTCGACTACCCCGTCGCTGGGTTCGGTGGGTTCCGGGGAAGTCCCGTCCTATGGATTCGAACGGGTCGCCGGGCTCAAAGATGTGAAACAGAGGCTCACAGAGGCGGTCATCTGGCCGATGACCCAGCCCGAACGATTCGAACGCCTCGGAATCGAACCGCCCCGGGGCATCCTCCTCTACGGGCCTCCGGGAACTGGAAAGACGTTTGTCGTACGGGCCCTTGCCCACGAGGCCGGGGCAGCGTTCTTCCCGATCAAGGGCGCCGAGCTCCTTGACAAATTCGTTGGCGAGTCAGAGCGAGGGGTGCGAGAGGTATTCGCCAGAGCGCGGGCGGCCGCACCCTCGTTGATGTTCTTCGACGAGATCGACGCCCTGGCACCCGTGAGAGGCACCTCGAACTCTTCGGTGACCGATTCAGTGGTCGCGGCGTTGCTCACCGAACTCGACGGGTTTGGTGGACGGGGTGATGTTGTCGTTATCGGAGCCACCAACCGTAAGGATCTCATCGATCCGGCCCTACTGCGATCGGGTCGATTCGAGGTTCATATCGAACTCGGGCTGCCCGAACTTGAAGCACGGCGGGCGTTACTCGATATCGTCGATGTCCCCTTTAGCGAAGATGTAGACCTCGACCAGGTAGCTGCCGATACGGAAGGGTTGTCATTCGCAGATCTCACCGGCATGTTGCGCGAAGCGGCCCTCAACACGCTACGAGGCGACGACCATGCCCTAACGGTCGGTCCCGACCACATCCGTCTCGCCCTCGAGCGGTTTGCCAACCGCTAACACTGCTTGTTCGTAGCTGAAGGCTCCTTCGTAAAGCGCCTTCCCAACGACCACGGCGTCCGCACCGACGTTTCGCAGTTCGACAAGATCGGCGAGCGTTCCAACCCCTCCCGAACCGATCACCCGGCAGTCCGGTGCCCGCTGCACGGCTTCCTTCGTGAGCGCCAGATCCGGCCCGCTCATCGTGCCGTCCCTTGAGATTCCGGTGGTGAGGATCCAACCGACCCCGGCAGTGGCCACCAGGGCGATCACGTCTCCAAACGGTCGCCCCTCGTCAAGCCATCCGGCCCCGGTCGCCAATCCTGCCTTGACGTCGATCGCCGCCACGATCCGGTCGGCGCCGAAACGAGCCACCAGCATCGCCAACAACTCCGGTTCCCAAACCGCTGCCGAACCAAGGACCACCCGCGCCGCGCCGGCTTCAAGAACCCGAACAGCGGCGGCCTCGGTCCGAATCCCGCCTCCGAGCTGGAACGGGATGGCGGCCCTGGCCATCGTCTCCACCAACCCCGGCGACGGTTTCCCGGTTCGAGCGCCTTCCAGATCAACCACATGCACCAGGGTGGCACCCGCCCTGCCCCACGATCCGAGTGCCTCGACCGGGGAGTCGGAGTACGCGGTGACCGCGCCGTAGTCGCCTTTGAGGAGACGGACCACCTGACCGTCGAGGACATCAATTGCCGGAATGATCTGCATAAGAACCTCGGACTTGCCAATCTGTTTTAGTGTTGTAGCATGTTACAACACTAAGTCGATAGAGAAAACAACACTGATTATGACGACCGATGACTGGAGAACCGAACCGGTAATCGCCTTGAGCGAGGCGATCGCTTCGCTGAGCGATGCCGAGGAAGTCGCTGGCCTTCTTCGGGACCTGTGCACACGCAGGGAGATAACCGAAATGGCGAGCCGCTGGCAAATCGTACGCCTGCTTGACAGTGGAATGTCCTATCGGGACATCGCCCAACAAACCGGGGCTTCCACCGCCACCGTCACAAGGGTCAGTCAGTGGTTTCATCATGGAACGGGCGGCTACCAGCTCGCTCTCAATCGTCAACAGGAAGAATCATGACCCGCATCCTCAGACTCGCCATCCCGAACAAAGGTCGACTACGCGAGACGACCGCGTCCCTTCTATCCGATGCCGGCCTCGACTTCGAACAGTCGGATCGCACGCTCTCGGTAAGCGTCCGCAACGTAGACCTCGACCTTCTGTTCGTGAGGACGGAGGACATCGCCGAGTTGGTGGCCGACGGAACCGCCGACCTCGGAATCACCGGCCAGGACTTGCTGGCCGAGGACGGAAAGAACCTCCCGGTTCTGGCCGAGCTCGGATTCGGACATTGTCGCCTGGTTGCGGCAGTACCCAAGGCGTCGGCGGCGGAAAAGCTCGAAGACCTCAACGGATTGCGAGTGGCAACCGCCCACCCCAATGCCACCCGGCGAATCTTTGACGACCGCGGGATTGAGGCCGAAATCGTGACGCTGCGCGGATCGGTTGAGGTCGCTCCCAAGCTCGGAGTCGCCGATGCGATCGTCGACCTGGTCTCGACCGGCTCTACCATGCTCGTCAATGGCCTCCGTCAGATCGACACGATCCTGACGTCCCAAGCAGTGCTCGTCGGTTCCCCGGCCGCCCTGGCCACTCGGTCGGCCGAGACTGATACCGTCGTTACCGCACTAACCGCCGTCACACAGGGCCGGCGCAAGAGGTATCTCCTCCTCAATGCACCGGCTAGTTCGGTCAGCCGCATCCAGCAGATCATCCCCGGTCTCGGTGCGCCTACCGTTGTTCCGCTCGCAGACAACCAGATGGTGGCGGTTCACTCGGTGGTCGATGCCGGGTCCATCTGGAACCTCCTTCCCGACCTGAAGGCTGCCGGAGCCCGCGACATCCTCGTATTACGCATCGAACAACTGATCCCCTAAGGAACCAAGACTCATGACCCGTATAGCCACCATTGAACGAACCACGCTTGAGACCAACGTGTCCGTAACCGTCAACCTCGACGGAACCGGCCGTTCGACAGTGGTCACTGGAGTCGGATTCCTTGACCATCTGCTCACGTCACTCGCCCACCACAGCCTCATCGATTTGACGGTCAGTTGTGAGGGTGACCTGCACATCGACGACCACCACACGGTCGAAGACACGATGTTGGTGCTTGGCGAAGCTCTTGGGTCCGCCCTCGGAGACCGGGCGGGTATCTCGCGCTATGGCAACGCCACCGTCCCGATGGATGAGGCTCTTGGCAGCTGTGCAATCGATGTGGGTGGACGTCCGTACGCGGTAATCGAGGCATCCCTCGTCGGACCAAGCATCGGCAACTTTACGACGCAGAACTTCGCCCATGGGCTCGAAGCGCTTACCCGCACGGGCGGATTCACGTTGCATCTCACGGCCACCGGCCGCAACGATCACCATGTCGCCGAGGCCGGCATAAAGGCCGTCGCCAGGGCGCTCCGCATGGCGATCGCTGCAGATAGTCGCCGGGTTGGCATCGCCTCCACCAAAGGCACCACGTGACGACCATTGCGGTCGTCGATCATGGCGCGGGAAATCTAGTGTCCATCGCCCAGGGCCTGGAACGAGTGGGGGCCACCGTCGTGGTGGCTACGGACCCGTCAGGACTTGCCGGCGCCGACGCCCTGGTCCTTCCCGGGGTGGGCACCACCCGGGGCGTGATGGACGGTATCGATGCCGGAGGCTTCCGCTCATCGATCGAACAATGGGACCGTCCCCTGCTCGGTATCTGCGTGGGCATGCAGGTCCTGTTTGCCTCGTCCGACGAAGACGATGCCCGATGCTTCGGGTTTCTACCCGGCACGGTCGAACTGCTCGAGGATGCCCCCCGACTACCTCACATCGGCTGGAACGATGTCACGATCACCGACGACCCCCTGTTCGCCGGTCTCGGTGCCGACCCGACCTTCTACTTCGTCCATTCCTACGCCCCCACGCCCGGCCGGTCGGCCGACGTGATCGGAACGGCCACCTATGGTCGGAGATTTACTGCCGCCGTCAGATCCGGCCAGCGAATGGGTACCCAATTCCATCCGGAGCGTTCAGGAGAGAACGGAATGCAACTCCTCGCCAACTTCGTGGCGATGGTTCCATGACACTGCGAACCCGGATCATTCCGTGCCTCGACGTCAAGAATGGCCGTGTTGTCAAAGGCGTCAACTTCGTCAATCTGACCGACGAAGGTGACCCCGTCGAGTTGGCCACCCGGTATGCCGACGAAGGCGCTGACGAGATTTGTTACCTCGACATCTCGGCCTCCCCCGAGGGACGCGGCACGCTTCTCGATGTGGTCAGAAGAACCGCCGGCAACGTGTTTGTTCCCCTTACCGTCGGTGGTGGAGTCCGCAGCATGGAAGACATGCGCGCCGTGTTGCGATCAGGTGCCGACAAAGTCGCCGTCAATACGGCGGCCGTTGAGAATCCGGATCTGCTCGATGCCTGCGCCCGCCATTTCGGCCGTCAATGCGTCGTCATCGCCATCGATACGAAGCAGCGGGACGGGTGGTTTGAGGTCGTCGTGAACGGCGGGCGCCGACCAACCGGACTTGACGCCATCGAGTGGGCCCGCCAGGCCACCAAGCGCGGAGCCGGCGAGATCCTGCTCACGTCCATGGACGCCGACGGCACCAAGGTCGGGTTTGATCTTGCCGTCACGAAGGCGATCACAGAAGCCGTCGAGGTCCCGGTAATCGCTTCGGGTGGGGCGGGAACGATCCAACACTGCATCGATGTAATCAAACTCGCCGATGCCAGCGCCATTCTGGCGGCGTCCATCTTTCACCGTCGCGAAATCGAGATCTCCGATCTGAAGGCCGGAATGGCTGCCAGCGGAATCCCCGTACGAGAGGCCTCGCAATGATCACATTCAACCCAGACGGTTTGGTTCCCGCCATCGTCCAGGATGCCGATACCGGTCAAGTTCTCATGATGGCCTGGATGAACGATGAGTCGCTTGAGGCGACCAGGACGAGCGGTCTGGTGACGTTCTGGTCACGCAGCCGCAACGAACTGTGGGAAAAGGGCGCTACGTCCGGCAACCAGTTGCAACTTGCGGGTATGAAACCCGACTGCGACGGGGACACGTTGCTGGTTCTCGCCCGACCTACCGGACCTGCGTGCCATAACGGAACCACGTCGTGCTTCGACCAATCCCCTCCCCCGGAGTTCTCTGAGTTCGGCCGTCTATGGGCGACGATCAACGCTCGGATGGGAACTCGACCGGAAGGCTCATACACCACCACCCTCGCCGACAATCACGACCTGGCGGCCCGCAAGGTTCTTGAGGAGGCAGGGGAAGTCGCCTTCGCGTCCAAGGACCTGGACGCTGGGTCGGGAGACAGGCAACGACTGATTGAAGAGATGGCCGATCTGGTCTATCACATGCTGGCGTTGGCAGCCGCCCAGGAGATCTCCGTCCATGAAATCGGCTCCGAGTTGAACCGACGCAGCTAGCCGACCAGCCCTGGCAGGATTCGCAGGAGCTCGGGTGGACCCTGCACGAGCATGGTCGTGATCACCGTCTCGGACCACCGCTCCATTTCATCACGGATCTTTTCCGGCGGTCCGACCAGCGCCACATCCTCAACCATCGCCAACGGAATCGAAGCAATAGCCTCGGCTTTGTTGCCTGCCAGGTATAGGTCCTGGATCCGGTGGGCTTCCGCTTCGTAGCCCATCCGGGCGATGACGTCGAAATGAAAGTTGGCACCTTTGGCACCCATGCCACCGACATAGAGGGCCAGCATCGGGCGGATGACATCAGCGGCCTGCTCAGGGTCAGGATTCACGATCACCGGAACCGGGCAGGCGACCTCGAAGTCATCGAAGTCGCGCCGGGCGCCGTCTCTGGCGAATCCCTCGGCGAGTGCTTCCCGGTAAAACGCATCTGAACGAGGCGAAAACCAGAACGGGAACCATCCGTCGGCGATTTCGGCGGCCAGCGCGACGTTCTTGGGGCCTTCCGCTCCCAGGTAGATCGGGATGTCGGGTCGTCGGGGATGAATCGTCGCTTTGAGCGCCTTCCCGAGACCGGTTCCCCCATCGTATGGCAATTCGTAGTGCTCACCGTGGAATTCGACCGGTTCATCGCGGGCGATGACTCGCCGGACGATCTCGACATACTCCCGGGTTCTGGCGAGCGGTTTGGGATACGGTTGCCCGTACCATCCTTCCACTACCTGGGGCCCTGACACGCCTAGTCCCAGCACAAATCTTCCTTCAGAAAGATGATCCATGGTCATCGCCGCCATGGCGGTGGCGGTCGGGGTCCTGGCAGCCATCTGCATGATGGCCGTCCCCAGACGTAGCTGTTTGGTACGCGCACCCCACCAGGCGAGTGGGCTCAGGGCGTCGGACCCATAGGCTTCTGCTGTCCAGAGGCTCTCGTAACCTAGGTCTTCCGCCTCGGCGACTAGCTCGGCCATTCCGGCCGGCGGCTGGGCGCTCCAATAACCGGTCATCAGCCCAAGATTCATGCGTATGCCCCTCGCGGTGCTGGTCCTAGAGGGAGGCTAGCCGTGGGAGGTAGGCTCCTGAGTATGCATGACGATTTCCCATGGGGGGTCGCCACTTCCGCCTAGGTCTTGAGTCACGGAGCCGACAACCCATGTCCACCAGACGAAGGCTGACTACTCTGCGGGTTGTCTGATGTCGATCGCCACCACGCGTATGCCAGGTCTTACAAACGAGCAAGTCGCCGAGCGCATGGCCGCCGGACTCCGTAACGTCAGACCATCGGGGCCTGATCGCACGACGGGCGACATCGTCAGGGCGAACACCCTCACCCGCTTCAACCTGCTGATCACGGTTCTCGTTGTCGTCATCGTCTTCGTGGCACCGATCCAGGACGCTCTGTTCGGGCTTGTCATGGTCATCAATTCACTGATCGGAATCTTCCAAGAGCTCCGCGCCAAACTGACCCTCGACAAGTTGCGCTTGATCCAGGCTCCCCATGCCAGGGTGATCCGCAATGGAGTCGAAACCTCGGTCGCGGTAGAAGACGTGGTTCAAGACGACGAGTTGCTTGTTGGATCAGGTGATCAGATCATTGTTGACGGTGCCATCACGAACAGCCGTGGTCTCGAGATCGACGAGAGCCTCCTGACCGGAGAAGCAGATCCGGTCACCAAGCAAATCGGCGACTACGCCCGGTCGGGAAGTTTTGTGGTCGCCGGATCAGGATCCATGCGGGCCGAACACGTCGGCGTCGATTCGTTCGCCGCCCAACTGGCGGTAGAAGCTCGCAAATTCACACTCGTCAATTCAGAAATCCGATCGGCGATCGACACGTTGCTCATGATCATCGGATGGATGCTCTTCCCGATCGGCGCCATCCTCATTATCGGTCAGTTGACTCAGGGCTTCTCGGAAGCTGCGACCGGGGCGGTCGCTGGAATGGTTGCCATGATCCCCCAGGGCCTGGTGCTCCTCACCTCGGTCGCTTTTGCGGTGGCCGTCGTACGGCTCGGCCGCCATCGAGTCCTGGTGCAGGAATTGCCGGCTGTCGAGACGTTGGCACGGGTCGACGTGGTCTGTTTTGACAAGACCGGCACCTTGACCGAAGGAACCCTTCGCCTGGTCGCCACCCAGCTTATTAGCGGAGACAAAGACACCGTCCGCCAGGCACTCGGAGCGATTTCGCGGGTCGAGGAGCAACCGAATGCCACGGCCCGCCTAATGGCCGACGCGACGAAAGATCCCGGCTGGCGGATCATCGGGTCGGTACCGTTCTCGTCAGAACGTAAATGGTCCGGGGCCAGTTTTCACCAGCGCGGCACCTGGATTCTTGGAGCTCCAGACATCATCGTGCCCCAGCACACTTCGCTTGCCAAGACGGTGGCGAAACATACCAACTCGGGCCGCCGGGTTATCGCCCTCGCCTACACCGACCAGGCGCTGACCACCACCGATTTGCCATCCGATCTCGTTCCGTGGGCGTTGATCATTGTGGGCGACACCGTGCGACCTGACGCTCGAGCAGCCCTCGACTATTTCGCCGACCAAGGCGTGGCGGTCAAGATTATCTCGGGAGATGACCCCCGGACCGTGGCCAGCATCGCCAGAACGGCCGGAGTAGCCGGGTCCAATCGGGTGGTTGATGGAACCCGCCTTCCGACCGATCCCGCCCGGCTCCGTTCCATCGCCGAGCGAGGGGTCGTCTTCGGCCGAATCACCCCCCACCAGAAGAAGGCGCTGATCCTCGCCCTTCGAGCCAGCGGACACACCGTGGCGATGACCGGGGATGGCGTCAACGACGTCTTGGCCCTCAAGGAAGCCGATATCGGGGTAGCCATGGGGGGCGGGAGTGCCGCCTCGCGAGCCGTGTCCCAACTCGTGCTGCTCGACGGAACCTTCGATGCCCTGCCCCATGTCGTTGCGGAGGGCCGACGTGTCATCGGGAACATCGAACGGGTTTCGAACTTGTTCCTCACCAAGACGGTCTACGCCATGGCACTTGCGGTATCGACGTCCCTATCGCAACTCGCCTATCCGTTCCTTCCTCGCCAACTCAGCCTGGTCGGCGCTCTGACTATCGGCATCCCTGGCTTCTTCCTGGCCCTCCAACCGTCATCGAGCCTGGTCCGTCCCGGCTTTCTCCTCCGGGTGTTCCGATTTGCCATACCGACCGGATTGATCGCGGCTGCGGCCACCTACAGCGCCTACGGCCTGGCCCGCAGCCAGGGTGTCCCACTGGACGAGGCCAGGACAACCGCCACGCTTGTCCTGGTGGCCGTAAGTCTGTTTGCCCTGCTCGTCGTGAGCCGACCATTGACAACCGCCCGCCAGGTCCTCGTGATGGTGATGACCGGGCTGTTCATGATGACGATGGCGCTCGAATCTGCCCGGGTCTTCTACGAACTGCCGCTCCCAACGGCCATCGTCATCTGGGCATCGATCGGCATCGCCGCTTTTACCGGAGCGATCATGTATACCGCCTGGCAGCTTTCCGGCTGGATAGCCCAGGGTGGAGTTACCTCGTTCGTGGCCGCGGTCGTCACGGTTTTCAAGGGCGCCCGGTCTGGCGATGCCAACAACTAGATACGTTCGAGCCCTCCTTCTCATCGCGATGATGTCGGCTGCCTGCATTGCCGAACCGATCGAGCGCTCGCCATTGAACACATACCCACCAATCGATGGTTCGACGAACCCGTCGGTCATTCCAAACCCGACTACCAGCGTTCCACCCGAACGTGTCGAGGTGATCACGCTGGCCAGGGACCAAACCCTGGCTGGTTCAATCAGGTATGACGTCTACGGACCCGAGCAAGGTACAGAATTACCCGTTGTAGTGATCGTCCATGACCTGGATGGAGCCGAACAGGCCACCGAGCTGGGACGGGCGCTGGCCACCGAGAACATCGTGATAATCCCCCGCTACGACAGTCCGATCAGAGGAGGACGATTCCCTGATCCTCTGTCTGCCGCCAGTTGTGCACTTGCTCTGGCGTCAGACGCCGCCGCGTTCGGCGGCGATCCGGAGCAGGTCAAAGTGATCGGAGCCGGGTTCGGAGCTTTGGCTGCCTTCATCGTGCTGACCACCGACGACCTGTACCGTCCGACCAGCTGCGAATACACCGGGTCGGTGAGACCGGCACGGCTGATGGCGATCGGCGGCACCTGGAGCCCTTCCCAGCTTGCGGCTGATGCATTCGACGCCATGAATGTCTTCATGGGTGGGACTGCCGAACAAGCCCCAGCCACCTGGGAGCTACTCAACCCCGATCAGTACGTCGACAGGCCACCGTTCGAGATCACGTTGCTCCAGGGTGACAGCGACCCGAACCCGGAGGTGACCGATGGATTCGCCGCCCAACTACGCGAAGCCGGATGGCCGGTGGTCGCCGGGATCATCCGACAAAACAGCAGCCGGAGCGCGCTGACCAACGCGACAGACGAAATCGCCGGTTACCTCGACCGGCGTTAGTGGAGCTCTTCGAGTTTGTCGTTCTTGCCAATAACGATGATCCCACTGTCGGAGACCGTAAACCGTTCCCGATCAGCCTCGAGATCGACTCCAATCTTCATGCCCGCCGGCACCCACACGTTCTTGTCGATGATGGCGTTCCGCACCACCGCTCCCCGACCGACCCTGACATTCTCAAAAAGGATGGAACCTTCGATCTCCGAGAAAGAGTTGATCCGAACCAGTGGTGACAGAATGGATTGGACGACGTGCCCGCCGGAAACCACCGCACCGGACGAGACCATCGAATTAATCGCCCGGCCGCGCCGTTCGCCCTCATTGTGGATAAATTTGGCCGGAGGGTGGGTCGGCTGCCAGGTCCTGATCGGCCAGGCTTCGTTGTAGAGGTCGAAGATCGGATCGAGAGCAATCAGGTCCATCGAGGCTTCGTAGTACGAATCAATGGTTCCCACATCACGCCAATACCCCACCTCCCGGTGACTCTGACCGGGAACGAGGTTGGACGCATAGTCATAGACGTGAGCGACTCCTGCCGCGACCAGCGACGGGATGATGTTTCCGCCGAGGTCGTGCTTGGACTCTTCCTCCTCGGCATCGGCTCGGATGACCTCTTCGAGCACGTCTCTTCTGAAGATATAGCTGCCCATCGAAGCGAAAGCGAGCGAAGGATCATCCGGAATCGTTGGCGGAACGGCGGGCTTCTCGACGAAGGCCTTGATGCGGCCGGTGCTGTCGGCGTCGATGACACCGAAATCTGTGGCATCTTTGACGGGAACCCGGATTCCGGCCACGGTGACCCCGGCTCCTGATGCAATGTGGGCATCGAGCATCTGCCTTGGATCCATCCGGTAAATGTGATCGGCACCGAAGACGATGACATGGTCAGGGCGCTCGTCGTCAAGGATGTTGAGGTTCTGAAAAATCGCATCTGCCGACCCGGAATACCAATGGGGACCCCGCCGCATCTGAGCCGGAACTGCGGTGACATAATTACCAAGGATCGGCGAAAGACGCCAGGCCTGGCTCAGGTGCTTGTCGAGGCTGTGACTTTTGTACTGTGTGAGAACCGCGATGTGGTGGAAGTGGGCATTGGTGAGATTCGACAGTACAAAGTCGATGAGCCGGTAATGTCCACCGAACGGGACCGCCGGTTTCGCTCGCGATCTCGTAAGGGGATGCAATCGCTTGCCTTCACCGCCGGCCAGGACCATGGTCATAATGCGTTGGCTCATGTGGTCAAACTAGTCCGGGGACGTTGCTGGTGTCAGAATGGCGCAGTGAAGTATCGCTTTTTACTGATTCTCCTCGTGGTTCTCGCCACCTGCGCGCCACCCCCAAGCCCGGCCTCGTCGGTTGCCATCCCCGAGGTAACCGCCGCCGAATTCCTTGAAACCCTCAAAACCAACGACCTGCCCATCGTTGTCAATGTGTGGGCCTCGTGGTGTCTTCCCTGCCGGGCGGAGGCTCCCCTCCTACGAGAGGCCGCCCTCCAATACGCCGGCGCCGTCACCTTTCTCGGGGTTGACGTTCAGGATCGACCAGAAGATGCAGCCGCCTTCATTGCCGAGTTCCGGTTGGATTTTGACCATGTTGCCGACCCGAACCGCTCCATCCCGGCCACCCTGGGAGGGGTCGGCGTTCCCATCACCTACTTCGTTGCTCGGGGTGGGGAGATCATCTCGACGCACCTGGGAATCATCGACGAACGAACACTCGTATCCGGCATCGATGATCTTATCCGGCAACCCTGATGGAATTCACCCTGCTGTGGGCCGTCTTTCTCGGCGCCGGGGCAATGTGGGCGACGGATCGCTTCCTGAACCGCCGGCAGCGCCGATTCGACGATCTCCTCGGCGCAACCTTGATGGGTCTGCTCGTGGGGCGATTGGCCGCCATGGTGGCAGGTGGCTCCTACCCCTGGTCGCACCCTGGACTCATTCTCCTTGTCCGGGCCGGCGTCCACCCTGGCTGGGCATCGATCGGGGCTCTCGGATCACTGGCGTGGCGTTTCCGATCCACCTCGCTGCCGATTTCGCTCGCCCCGATGGCCGTACCTGCCCTGGTGGGACTGAGCGGCTGGGAACTTGGCTGCGTGTTCCGATCTGCCTGTGGCGGGGTTACCGCCGGATCGTGGGAAGTTCCGATCGGCGAGATAGCCGGACTTGCCTTCGGACTGGCGGCGCTGATCGTGTATCGGCTGCCGCTTGGTACCAAAGCGGCAGCCGCCATTGCAGCGGCCGGACTTGTGCGGGCCGCTGCGGATCCGTTTCGCAGTGCCCTGAACCACTCGGTCATCTGGTGGTATCTGGCGGCCGTGGTGGTAGGGGTTGCCCTTGCAATTACCTGGACAAGCCCGGCCGTCGGAACGAATCCCGAGTAGAGTTCGCCCACCAAGACCAAGAGGTTCGATGCCCGCCAATGAAATCTATGAACTGCTCAATGCCATAACCCCGTCGATCCAGATCCTGATGGACGAGCACCGTGAGCGACGTGAACACTGGTACGCCCACGAACTCGTCCCCTGGGAGTTGGGGCGCAACTTCAAAGATGAACCATGGGATGAGTCGCAGTGCACCATCTCCCCGGAAGCCCGCACGTCACTGGTATTGAACCTGCTTACCGAAGACAACCTTCCGTACTACCACAGCGAGATCGAACTGCATTCGAAGGATCACGAATTGCTCGCCGAATGGAATCGACAGTGGACCGCTGAAGAGGGCCAACACGCCATCGCCATCCGGTCCTATCTGCTTACCTCACGCAACTGCGACCCTCATGAACTCGAGGACGACCGCCTGGCCACCATGACCACAGGGTATTCGACGGGACTGCCGAATCCGGTTGCCCTCTTTGCCTACACGTCGGCCCAGGAACTCGCCACCCGGGTCTCGCATCGTAATGCCGGTCGGATAACCGACGATCCGGTCGCCTACGAGATCATGTCACGGATCGCCGTGGACGAAAACCATCATTTCATGTTCTATCGCGGGGCCGTCACGGCCATGCTGGCCGAAAATCCGTCGGTCGTACTGCCCGAGATCTACCGGGTGCTGTCCAACTTCGACATGCCAGGGGTGGGAATGCCCAAATACATGCGCCGCGCCCTGCAAATGGCCAAAGCGGGCGTCTACAACATGCGCATCCACCACGACCGGGTTCTGGTCCCCCTCATTCGCGATTGGAAGATCGAGTCCATGGAAGGGCTGACCACCAAAGCCCAGGAGTTCCAGGAAAAGATCATGGGCATTCCGGCCCTCGCCAATCGGCAGGCCGAGACCTTCGAGAGAAGGTACGGTCTAGCCACTTGACGGCCTAGCTGGTGGCGCTTTCGATCGGCGTGGCGGGTAGCTCAAACCTCACAACTCCGCCGGGACCCTGCCCAATCCCGATCGTGCCATGGTGAGCATCGATCACAGACCTGGCGATCGCCAGACCGAGCCCGGAGCCCGAAGCGCTGCGAGATGGGTCGTTGGTCGTAAAACGATCAAAAGCCACCAGTTCAAAATCCGGATCAAAACCGGGTCCTTGATCAGCCACTTCGACGATTCCACCAAGTCCGCCGACCGAGACCCGCACCAGAACCGCCGACCCGGCCGGCGCATACCGAATCGCGTTGTCGACCAGGTTCCGGATCAGCCGTCCAACTGCACTCGGATCGGCTACCACGATCACCCGGTCTGGCGCCAGCACCGTCAATTCGACCCGATTGGCCTGCGCGACAGTCACCAGACTGTCGACCGTTTCGTCGGCGAGTTCGGCAAGGTCGATGGCAACCGGAACGATCCCACCGGCTTCGACCCGTCCCAGAATCGACAGGTCATCTACCAAACGCTCCAAAGTTCCCAAGTTGCCAACCAGCCGATGCAACATGACAGCCTCGTCGACGACCAGACCATCCTGGAGGGCTTCAAGACCTGCTCGAAGACTCGAAAGTGGCGTTCGTAGATCATGGCCAACTGCGGCCAGGAAGTCGCGACGCCCTTGCTCATCACGATCCCGTTGACGTTTGGCCGAGTCGAGCTGGGCCACCATCTCGTCGACGGCTCGCGCCGTTGTCCCGATCTCGTCGGGACGATACACCCGGGTTCGAACCGACGTGTCGCCGGCCGCCACAAGTTCGGCGGTCCTGGCGATTTGGGCCAGATCGTCGGTTACCGAACCGGCCACGTTCAGGGCGAGCGTCAATCCGAGCGCCACTCCCAGCCCCAACTCGACGAACATGAGCCGCAGGTCGTGGGCGGTTAGAAACATGGGCGAAGCCATCACAGAGCCGAGGGCGGCCACGAGCACCGCTGACACCGCAATTATCTGAATCGTAAGCGTGATCGACGTGAGACGGTTGGCGAACTTTCTCAGAATCCAGCCGACTGCGACCGTCACGACGGTCACGGCCCCGAAGATTCCATATAGGGCCAACCGCTCCGGAGCGGTCGGCTGCATGGCAGCTTCGCTTAACGCCACCCAGACCGTGGCGAGGGCAACAACAATGATGACGAGCCGCTTCATCCCTCGAACCTATACCCGACCCCGCGCACGGTAACCAAACGGTCAGGACGTTCCGGATCTTGCTCGATCTTGTGGCGGATGCGGCGGACGTGGACAGTGACCGTTGAAGTGTCCTGCCACTCCGACGACGAGTGCCAAACGTGGTCGAGGAGTTGGGAACGCGAGAAGACTTGCCGCGGCGAGGACGCCAGGAAGACCAACAGATCGAATTCCCTGGCGGTCAGCGTGGCCAACTCGCCGTTGACGGTCACCTCCCGACTGACCGTGTCAATCGTAAGCCCGTCGAACTCAAGAACTTCTACCCCCGGTTCGGGTTCGACATTCACCCGCCGCAAGACCGACCGAACCCGGGCCACCAGCTCGCGGGGAGAAAACGGTTTGGAAACATAATCATCCGCGCCCAACTCAAGTCCGATGATCCGATCGGCCTCCTCGGTACGGGCAGTGAGAACGATGACCGGCACGGTGGAGTTGGTGCGTAGCTCTTTGAGGATGTTGAGTCCCCCCACCCCCGGCAGCATGAGATCCAGAATGAGCAGGTCGGGAAGACCCTTTCGCAGCTTTGCTACCGCTTCTGCGCCGGTGGCGGCGGTGTCGACAAGGAAGCCGTCTCGCTGTAAATAGGTCGTCATGACCTCGCGAATGGTGGGCTCATCGTCGACGATCATCACCCGGGTTTGCTTAATCATGACGCCATCGTACGGCAGCGCCCGAAACCCGCAACCCGTGTTCCCGGGATGTTCACCAATCCGTTATCTGCCCTTCCTCGACCAGCGGCACAGTAACCATCGACGCTTCTCTCAAGGAGGACATACTTATGAAGAGAATCACAATCCTGGCCATCGCAGTGTTGATGGCGATTACTACTGCGGCTCCGGCATTTGCCGCCAAGCCGGGAAGCGGCCCGATCACCCCCGACTTCATCTACGCCGATGGAGATCTATACGGAACGATCTTGCAAGGCTCGCTGCCATACAACGGGCACAACAAGTCATTCGACCAACTCTTCCTGGTCCCCGACCAGCAGCCGGTTGCTGAAGCGGCTCCCGGCCAGGGCTACAACGGAGGACGTTGGCTTCCAACGCCCGTCACCAAGACCATGGACTTTCCCGCCGGGCACATGATCACGTCCGCCGCAGAACTGGCTCAGGCCGAGGCCGATGGTTGGGTGATAATCGGAGACCCGATCACCGAAGCCGCCTTTCTCTGTCCGCTAATCCCCAACCACTGACCCGAACCAGCCATCGAGCAGGTACCGGTTCGGCGTACGCCGGACCGGTACCTGCTTTGAGGTTTCTACACTCCCCGGTGTGCCACACATCGATATCAACGACGCCTCCCTACGCATTGGACGGGTTCCGATCCTGTCCGACATCACGCTGGCCTTGATGCCCGGAGACGTCGCCTGGCTGAGAGGCCCGAACGGGGCCGGTAAATCAACTCTCCTGCGATTGATGGCCGGTTTGATGAGGCCCACCAATGGTCAGGTGTCAATGTTCGGAGCGGCTCCCGGTCCGGCTACCAGGAAACGGGTCGGCCTCGTCGCCCACCACCCGGCTCTGTATGAAGATCTGACGCTTGACGAGAACCTTCACCTGGTCGCCAAACTGGCTGGCGTTCCAAAAAATCGGGTCGACGAAGCGTTGGAGGCAGTCGGGCTGAGCGGAGCCCGCAGTCGCAGGGCAGGCGAGGCATCCGAGGGGATGAGACGCCGCGCCGACCTGGCACGTCTACTCCTGGTCGATCATGACGTGCTACTCCTCGATGAAGCCCACTCCGGCCTTGACCGGGCTGCCGGCGGCCTGGTTGAGGCACTTGTTGAACGCTGTATCCGCAGAAAAGGGGCCTGTGTCATCGTTTCGCACGCCACCGAGATCACGTTCGCCAGCTGCACGATCGAATTGAACGAGGGGCGGCTGAAATGACGTTTCGGAAACAAGCCATGATCATTCTGCGTAGAGACTTGCGAATTGAAGGGCGCTCGGGTGAAGCCATGTTCATTACCGTTCCGTTCGGTCTCGTGGCTCTCTTTTTGATACCGCTGGCACTCCCGCTGAATACGGAACTTCTGTCGACCATCGGACCGGGCATGTTCTGGGTGGTGACGCTCCTTTTCGGCATGTTCATTACGTTTCGTCAGTCGGCGGCCGAATCATCGGCGCAGAAGGAGCAGCTACGCATGCTCGGAACGGATCCCGCCGCCCGCTTCACCGGTCGGGCAGCCGCCAGTGCCATTCTGCTGCTGGGCTTTGAACTGGTAGTGGCTCCCACCATGATCGTTTTGTTCGCTCCTGCCGCAGTCCCGGGTTGGCTTGCAGTAACTCCCCTGGCAATCCTGGCGGCGGCCGGCCTCGCCATCATCGGAACTCTGGCTGCCGACCTCACTGCGTCACTGCGGACCAGATCGGCGTTGGCTCCACTCCTCGTCGCCCCGCTCTCCGTTCCGCTTCTCGTTCCCGCTGCCCAGGGGATGGAATCCATTCGCACAAAGAACGGTATCCTTATCCCTGCATTGTTTATGGTCGCGGTCGTACTCGCGGTAGCCGTAATCGGTGTCGTGACAGCCCAACCACTTGAGGAGACGACGTGATGAAGCCTCGCTACGCCCTTCTCGGCCTGGCGACCATTGGCATGGTGTATGGCTTCTCCTGGGCTACCCGGATGCCCGGCGATGCCGTACAGGGAGAAAGCGCTCGGATCATCAGCGTGCACGTCCCGACTGCCTGGTTGGCGTTCCTGGCGTTCGGAATGACGGCCGTTTTCGGGATCGCCTGGCTGGTCACCAAGCATGCCAGAGCAGATCATCTTGCTGCTGCGTCTGCCGAAGTCGGTGTGCTCTTCACTGGATTGGCGCTCATCACCGGCATGATCTGGGGCAAAGCGACCTGGGGCATCGCCTGGGACTGGGGGGATGCACGACTTGCCAGCACGGCCATGATGTTCTTCGTCTATCTCGGCTACCTGGCGTTGCGCCGGGCCACTCCCGACCCCACACAGCGCGCCCGCCGATCTGCCGTATTGGGTGCCATTGGGGCATTACAGGTCCCCCTCGTCTACTTCTCGGTCAATATCTGGCGGACGCTTCACCAAACCCAATCCGTGCGGCCCGATGGTGCCAGCATGCCGACCGAAACGTTGATCTCGATGCTCGTCAATCTGGCGGCCTTCACGATCCTCTACCTCGGCCTGTTGGTATGGAGGGCTGATCAACTTCGTTTCGAAGAGGCTCGCCTGGCGCAGACACATCTCACCCCCAACGCCGGTGCAGCGGTCATTCCTCCCAAGTTGCAGCCTGGCTCATGACCGATCCCTCCGTGCTTTCCTCGTTCCTCATCACGTATGTCGCCGTGGTTGCGTACGTCGCAACCCTGTTCTGGCGAGACCGAAAGCAGCGCAAGGACCTCTCATGAGAAACAAGCTGTTTGTTTTCCCGGCGGTAGCAGTCATTGGCGTTATTGCCGCATTTCTGATCAGCGGCGGCCTGACTTCGAACACGGTGTACTACCTATTCCCCGACGAGGCTGTCGCCCAGCGAACCAGCTTCGCGGATGGCCGGGTCTTCCGCCTCGGCGGCCGGGTCGTGAGCGGTTCGGTCGTGTCCACTGACGAAACGACGTTTGGGGTATCAGATGGGGGCACCCTCATAGAAGTCGTCACGGATCGAACCCCTCCGCAGCTATTCGGCGATGACATGCCGGTGCTTCTCGAAGGCACCTGGGAGGGTGATCGGTTCCGGGCCACCCAGATCATCATCCGACACGACGAGCAATACGTAGCGCCCGACGGCTACCAAGAGAGCCCATGAACGCTCTCCTCGGCGACGTCGGACTACTCACGTCCCTGATCGGTGCCATCCTCTTGATCGCAGCCGGTTTCCAGTTGGCAGGGGGCGTGGTTCTCCCCGGCTGGTACCGAACCGGGACCCGATTCCTTCTGGGAGGAGCCATCGTTTCGATGGTGGCGCTTGAGATCGGGTTACTGACGGACAATTTTTCCATTGCGTACATTGTGAACAACTCGGCAACGACCACCCCAACCATCTTCAAGATGGCGTCTGCCTGGGCTTCCCTTGAGGGCAGCATCGTCTTGTGGGGATTGGTGCTCGCCGTATTCACCTGGCTCGTCCATCGCCAGTTTGATGGATCACAAGACCGGCTGGGGGCCGGCGCCCTCACGGTTCTCGGCATCGTCGCTCTGTTCTTCTTCGGCCTCATGGTGACCGTCGCGAATCCATTCGCGGTCTGTACCGAAGCCTTGGGAACCAGTTGTGCGGGAAGTTCGCCCTGGCCGTGGGCCGGTGCGGCGACCATCATCGAAGGCCGGGGACCCAATCCGCTCCTTCAAAACCACATTCTGATGGCGGTTCACCCCCCGATCCTGTACACCGGTTATGTGGGGATGACGGTTCCGTTCGCCTTCGCAATCTCTGCTCTCGCCCAACGGTTGCCCGGAATCGAATGGGCCCGCCGCACCAAGCAGTGGACCCTCATCAGCTGGTCTGCCCTGACAACCGGCATCCTGTTGGGTGGTTGGTGGTCATACGAGGTACTCGGCTGGGGCGGGTACTGGGCCTGGGACCCGGTTGAGAACGCTTCGCTCATGCCCTGGCTTATGGCAACCGCTTTCATACATTCATCGTTTGTTCAGATCCGGCGCGGCATGCTCCAGTCATGGAACTTCGTGTTGGTCATTTCGACCTTTTCGCTCACCATCCTCGGTACGTTCTTGACCCGATCGGGGGCCATAACCTCGGTGCATTCGTTCACCCAATCGGCTATCGGCCCTGCCCTCCTGGCGTTTCTCGCCGTGGTTGTGATCGGCTCGTTTGCATTATTCGCCACCAGAGCCGAGCTGGTGGCAAGTTCCCCTCGACTTGAATCATTCTCAAGCCGTGAAGGGGCATTTCTCACGAACAACCTGCTCCTGACCGTGTTCGGGTTTGTCGTCCTGATCGGGACCATCTTCCCAATCTTCGTGGATGCCTTCGCGAACCAGACGGTGACCATCAGTGCACCGTTCTTCGATCGATTCGCGGTCCCACTGTCACTAGGACTCATTTTGGCGATGGGAATCGGGCCCGTTATGCCGTACCGGGTAGCCAGCCCGACCCTGGTGTGGGGCCGGATTCGCACCCCGATGCAGGTCGGCCTGGCCACCGGAGCTCTCGCCGTGTTCCTTGGCGTTCGGGCGGCCTGGCCCATTCTGACCTTCACACTGTCCGGATTCGTGGCCGCCGTCATCATCCGACACCTGCTCACCCAGGCCGGACGAATCCGCGCCAAGACCGATCTGACGTGGGGAGCGGCCTTGATCCGGGTCCTGCAAGGTGACCCCGGCTTCTGGGGCGGTCAAGTTTCCCATCTCGGCGTACTCATCCTGGCGGTTGGCATCGCCGGATCAGGTGGTCTGGGTGTCACGGACACCACCACGATCGCGGTGGGTGAATCGACAACGTTCGCCGGATACCAACTCGAATACCGGTCGCCCTTCAGCCGGTCAGAACCGAATCGCGAGGTGCTGGGGGCGCGGGTATTTGTGAGTAAGGATGGTCAAACCATTGGCATGGTGGAACCACGATTGAATCGCTTTGCCGGAGTCGGGCAGTTCATTCCTACCCCGGGCGTTATGTCGTTGCCATCGGGCGATCTTTATGTTTCGGCCGTCGACATCCAGGCCGACTCAATGACTGCCGATGTGTGGTGGTTTCCGCTCCAGTGGATGGTGTGGCTCGGCGGTCTCGTGATCGCCATGGGTGGGGTATGGTCGGCCGCCATGCGCCGTGTGACGAGGCAACCGGACGGCCCGGTCAAGGAACCCGCCCTGGCCGATGCGTAAACGTAGTTGGATCCGCCTGGTCATCACGTTGGCATTGGCCACCATCGTCGGGTGGGGCATGCTGGGGAACCCCCCAAGCGACGCCGACCGTTTGGCGAGTCTCAGCTCACGGGTGGCGTGTCCGGTCTGCGAGAACTCGATTGCCGACTCCCAGTCTGCCTACGCTCGCAATATTCGCGCCTATATCGCGGCCGAGATTTCGCAGGGCCAAAGTGATCGGCAGATCCTCGATGGCCTGGCGAATAGCTTCGGCGATGAAATCATCATCGACCCATCCACATCAGGCCTCGGGTTGGCGTTGTGGGTGGCCCCCGGGCTGGCCATATTCATCGGTGCCTGGGCAATGCGGTCCCTCCGACGAGGCCCCAGGGCAGACTCGCCATGAATCCGGGAGACCTTCTCTTTCAGGTTGAACAAGATCTCGCTGATGTCCAGGAACAACGTGCCAGCGGCGAACTCGACGAGGCCACCGCCAACCGCCTCACCGACACCTACAAAGCCGAGATCGCCCGACTACAGGGTGCTGAGGATCAGGTAGACCCGGCCTCAACTTTGCCGCGTTCTCGGAGCCGGTTGATGGTAGGAGCGGTCATACTCGCCGTCGCCTTCGCCGGAATCACCTGGGCTGCCAGTGGTGCTTTGGTCGGGAGGGAACCCGACGCTTTTTCTGGACCCGATCGTCAGGTCGATCTTGCCACCATCGGTAACGAGCAAATGATCGAAGTGATCAACGCCAACCCTGACATACCCGAGGTCAACCGTATGCGCCTGGCACTGGCAGAGCGATACTTCGAAGCGAGCGAATACTCAGATGCTTTGACGTGGTTCCAGGTTGTGCTCGATTCCGGACCTGCTCCGGCCGACGAGTCTGAAGCTCTTGCTCGGATCGGCTGGATGATCCTCGAGTCGGGCGAGCCCGACACCGCGCTGCGCTTCGAGGACCTGGCCCTGGAAGCCAACCCCGCCAACCTCGAAGCCAACTATTTCCGGGGCCTGGTGTATGCCCGACTCGGCCGGACCGACGAGGCACTGGCTGACCTACGATTGGTCTCTGACAGCCCGGACTTGCCCGATGACGTCCGCTCCGTGGTCACGAACGCCATCGCCGCCCTTGAGGACGGCTCATGAAAACCTCCCGGATCGCCTGGCTTGGTGTATTGGTCCTGCTTGCCGGGGTGATCGTTCTGGCGGTGAACCTGGCAGATACCGAACCTCGTGTTTCATCCTCGCCGCTCATCAATCAGCCTGCACCTGGATTCGACCTTCCCCGACTCGACGGGGCCGGTCAGATCAACCTGGCTGATTACCGCGGAAAGATCGTCATGGTGAACTTCTTTGCGTCGTGGTGCATCGAGTGTCGGCTGGAACATCCCGAACTCACGGCGGCTGCGAACACGTTGGCCGACGATGTCAAGCTCATCGGAATCACCTACCTTGATACGCCAGCCGACGCCAATGCCTTTCTCGACGAACTCGGGCGCGCCAGTTCCGCCGAGTACCTGTTTGACGAACCGGGCTTCGCCGCCATCGAATACGGACTGTTTGGGGTACCGGAGACGTTCTTCCTGGATGAATCCGGGGTCGTCGTTGCCAAGATCACCGGCCCGGCCAATCTTGGACTCATCCTGGGCATCATCGAAGACATCAAAGCCGGCAACACCATCGGTGTAACCGAGACCGGCACGCCGCAGGGCTCACCAAACGATTGACGACACCTGCCTAGCGGCAGCCGGCTATCTCGGGAGCGTCGAGTCCAGCCAGTCCGTCGCCCTCCCCCTTCAAGTATCGATCAAAGAACGAGACGAGCTGCGATTCAACCAGCTCACTACTCCGAATGGGGTCGAGGGACCCGCCGATCCCGAGGTACTTTGACAAGGGCGATAGCCGCGGGAGCAGGGTGAAATCCCGGTGAGCGGTTCCCATGATGCACCCGAAGGACACAACGTCGGTTGAGGCCTCCCGCAGCGTGGCGAGCGGGATCTCGTTCGGCTCACTGAGCCAGGCTTCTGAGCGAAGGATCGCCATCGGTACCTGAACGCCGCCGGCCAGAATCGCCTCATCGACGGGTTCGACCCAGGGATCGAGGCCATACACCGCCGAGCACCGATCGTCGGTGGCGCAGAACTCGATCGCCGCCCCCCCGCCGGTCGAATGGCCGAAAACCCCGATGCGACCCAGATCGAGGCGGCCGGCCATCGGACCCCGGGCATTGAGGTCCTCGACGGCTGCCAGGGCCTGGCCGATATCCAATCGAAAGATGTCAACGAGTGTCTCTGAGGCGGCCGCGTACGCCGCGTCGCCGACCGTTTCCTCGTCAGGAAGGGCGGCCGGATCAAGCGCCGCGAAGGTTGCTCCGTCGTCGATGGTGGTCCCCAGAGCGCCGTATGTGTGGTCGATGGCCACGACAACATACCCGGCGGTGGCCAACGCCTCGGCTTGCGAGAAGGCGACCGTCCGGAAACCGGCCCACCCGTGCGAATACACAACGACCGGATACGGTTCAGATTCGCCGGCAACGGGTGCATCGAACACGCTGCCCATAGTGGCGTTGCGTAAATGGTTGAGCGCAAACGAAGGCAGTCCGAGGTAGGCGGCAGTGGCTGGAGCAAAGTCGTCGAACGAATCGACAAAAGGGGCCAGAGGTCCATCACTCGGTTCGGATGGGTACCAAATCTGGAGGGTGATCTGGCGGAAACCACCCGGATTCGGTCCGTAGAGCTCCACCCGGTCAGGACTCACCGATCGCACGGTCATGGTACCGATCGGCGTCGTTGGAGCGGCCAACTGAATCACCGGAAGAGCCAACGTTGGAATGACCAGCACTCCGATCCCCAGGACCCCCGAGAGGCCTTTGCCCAGTTGAGCGATCCGCCCGCGAGGTGTTTCGGGAGATTCCGGGGTGGGCGACACAATCTCCCAGGCCGTCGACACGGAGAGAATCACGACGAGGAGGTACATGGGATAGAGCTGCCATCGGATGTTTTCGACGCGAACATGCATGAACAACGCCCCGGCGGCGGCCAGAACAGGAATCCATCCAAAGGGCCGACGCGGCAAGCCGGTAACGGACGGCCACAGGACGAACCCGGCCAACGACCCAACCATCACCAATTCCCACACGCTCATACGGCGAATCTACACAGCTTTGAGATCGAAACCGTACGGCAATTCAAGGCGATGGACCGCCAGCATTTCCGGATCGCTGAGCAGTTCCCTGGTTCCGCCATCGGCAACCACCTTCCCTGCGTCGATAATGACAGCTCGTTCACACAACTCAAGGGCGTAGGGCAGATCATGGGTGACCATGAGCATCGTTACTTCAAGGCCCTTGAGAATCGTGGCCAGCTCTCTCCGGGAGGCGGGGTCAAGGTTGGAGGAAGGCTCGTCAAGCACCAGAATTTCGGGTTTCGAAGCAAGCACGGTCGCCACCGCCACCCGGCGGCGCTCGCCAAGCGAAAGGTGGTGTGGAGCGCGGTCGATGGCATGCACCATCTCGACCGCGCCGAGTGCGTCCCGGACACGCTCGTCGAGTTCGTCACCCGAAACGCCGAAATTGGCTGGACCGAACGCAACGTCCTGACGAACGGTTGGCATGAACAATTGATCATCGGGATCCTGAAATACCATTCCGACTCGGCGCCGAATGTCCATCACCGAGGTGTCATCGAGCGGCGTTCCCCCGACCACCACTCGTCCGGGCGGAGGCATGTGGATGCCATTCAGATGCAGGACGAGCGTGGTCTTACCCGCCCCGTTCGGGCCGAACATCGCCACTCGCTCTCCTGCCCCGATGTGAAGATTCACCCCATCGAGAGCCTTGAGACCACCCGGATAGGAGAAGGTGAGATCGGTGACTGAGATCGAGGCGCTCATCCGGAGACCACCAGGGCGACCGCCGCCGTAATGATCGCCAATCCGGGCAATGCCAACGCCCGCACCACATCGGCGGTCAACGTCGGGACCTCGCCGAACGTCGGCATAGAACCCGCGTAACCTCGTGACACCATCGCCATGTAGACCCGCTCCCCCCGCTCGTAGGAGCGAATGAACAGCGCCCCGGCAGAGGTGGCGAGTGCCTTCACCTGCCAGAAGGCCTTGGGTTCGTAGCCGCGGGCAGCCATCGCTACACGCATACGCGCCATCTCACCACTTATCACCTCGAGATAGCGGACCATAAAACCGGCAATCGCCACGATGGCTTTCGGGGCACGCAGGCGGTTGAGGCCGGCCAGAATGTCTGGAATCTCCGTTGTGGCTGCCAGCAGAATCGAAGCCACTACGCCACAGGAGCCCTTCGCCAGGATCGTCCAGGCGGCGAGAACCCCGGCCTCGGACAATCTGACTCCGCCGAATTCGAGAAATGGGCCTTCCCCGACCAACGGGAGCAGCACTGCAAATGCCAGAAATGGCACCTCAACGAGCATTCGCCGGGCAATAAACCGGACCGGTACGCCGGCTAATCCGGCCACCAGACCGAGCACCGACGCGTAGAGGCCGAAAGCCCAGACTGCCCGCGCCGGCGTTGCTACCACCGCAACGACGAACAAGAACAGTGCTGCCACCTTCAGATGGCCGGGCAATCGATGTACGACCGAGTGCCCATGAATGTGAAGAGCATGCGCGTGGCCGCCACTCATACCGGTGACCTGCGTCGCAATATGGTGAACGTAACCCAGCCGAGAAGAAACGTCACAACCATGCCCACCGCAGCAGCCACAATCCTGCCAGCTCCAGCAGAAAGACCGGCTGCCCCGTAGTTCGACAACGGGGAGGTGGCGGTCAAACTTCCCTGAGCTCCTTGTGCAAACCCGGTTTGCTCGGCCACCCACTGCAACCCGTCGGGGTTCGAGGAAGCGAAGACGGTAAGTGACACCAGAATCGCCGCAGCGACGCCGGCGAGTATCCAAAATCGTTTCATGGGCAGCCGGGGACCACCTTCGGCTGTCAGGTCGCTCGCTCCAAATACCAGATCGGGTCGGGCCTGAAGGACCGCCCCGACGACCGCCACTGTTATGAAGCCCTCGCCGATGCCGATCAGGAGATGGGAGCCAGCCATGAGCAACAATACATTGAAAAGGTTGACTCCACCGACCCCACCGATGGCGTATTCGACGACAAACATAACTGCGGACACCACCACGGACAGGGTCGCCGCCACAAATGAAGCACCGAGAACTGCCCGCCGGGACGCCCGGAACGGGGCCCGGACCAATCGGAACATGAACCAACCACTCAGCGTCGTAACCACGGCCATGTTGATCAGGTTTAGGCCGAGTGCCGAGACTCCGCCATCGGCGAACAACATAGCCTGGAGAATGATCACAACTGAGACGACCACCACTGCCACTGATGGACCCATCAGAATGGCCGCAAGCGCACCGCCGAGTAAATGGCCGCTCATGCCTGGTAGCACCGGGAAGTTGAGCATTTGCAGCACAAATACGAAGGCCGCCACCAGTCCTGCCAGAGGGATCTGACGGTCTTTGAGACGAGCTGCTGATTGGCGGAGCGCTCCACCGACTCCGCCGGCGGCAATTACTCCCGCCCCAAGCGACGTCGTGCCGTTAATAAAACCATCGGGAATATGCATGGGATCGCCTCTTGCAAGCTACTTGCAATAACTATACGGCGATTCCGAGCCGACCGTGAATCAGGTTATCCGGCCGTCTCGACAAGGGAGTCGAGTTCCGCCCGAAGAACCTCTTCGCCGGCTGCACCAGCCCACGAGGTCTTCACGATTCCATCGTGGGTGATGAGCACGGAAACCGGTTGATAGGGAACCCCGTAGGCAGAAAAAACCTTCTCTTCGGCGTCTAACCCCCACAACACGCTGCCAGACGGAAGCAGTTGGGATGCCCGTTCGGTCGTGTCTTGCAAGGATCCCTTCCACGCCACCGCCAGGAACGTCACCTGGTCTGCATAGTCAGCGGAAACTTTGTCGATAACGGGTAACTCCCGTTGGCAGGAACTTCACCACTCGGCCCAGAACACCATGTAGACCGGCCGGGACCCTTCCGACAAGGTGAAGGTCGAACCGTCTGCGAGTACCAGTGAAAAGTCAGGGGCGACCGGTCCCTCTACTCCGGACGGTGCCCGCTCCGCCGGAGATACAGCTGTATCTCCGGTGACGCCTGACGTCGTTTCAGTGATCGGCCTGGTAACCGCGCTCGTGGTCGGCGCACCTGCAGCGCCCGGGATCGAAGTGGCCGTGGTCCCGAGCCCGACGGAGACGTCGGTGCCACAGGCTCCCAGCACAAGGCCGAACACGACGAGAAGGTTGGCGGAACGGTTCATGCCGGCCAGTTTGCAGCAGAATCAAATCTATCTCAACCTGAGTTCCCCAAATGTTCACAATCCCGACAGTATCCGCCGAGGGCAAAGTGGGATGGGTTGACGGTGAATCCGTATGAAGCGTGCAGTTCCCTGAAGAACCCCTCCAGCCCTCCGGCAGGCACGTCGATGGTGGAGCCACACGTGTCGCAGGTCAAGTGGTGATGGGGTTCTGACTCACTCAGGTGGATAACGCCCGGTCCGTGCCCGAGATGGACATGATGGGCAATCCCCAGCCGTTCGAAGACCTCGAGCGTCCGATAGACCGTCGAGGGGTTGATGGCCTGTTTGGCGATTTTCTGGGCCTCATCGTGCACCCCCGCCGAGGTCAAATGTTTGTCATGCCCGTCGGCAATGACCTGGCAAATCGCCTGACGGGCGGCGGTTACCCGGAGGCCCTCTGCCCGTAAGACTGCGATCAGGTCATCGGCGGCGACGTGCATTACCGATCCATCTCTTGGCTGAGGTTGATAACCCTTTGGAGCACGTTTTCAGCAGCCCCCGAATCAATGGAGGCTTCGGCAAGCGGAATCCCATCGGCAATCGAAGGAGCTTTGCCGGACGCCGCGATCCCGGCCGCCGCATTGAGGACCGCAATGTCTCGCCGGGGTCCGGCCTCGCCAGCCAGCACGCTTCTCAGAATCGTGACGTTATCGGCCGCGTCACCACCCAGAAGGTCCTCCAGCTTCGCCCGCCTGAGTCCATGATCGGCCGGCTCGAAGGTTGACTTCTTGATAACGCCACCGTTGAGCTCAAATAACGTCGAGGGACCGATCGTCGACAACTCGTCGAGACCGTCGTCGCCATAGAACGCAAAAGCCCTGACCGCACCAAGGTTGGCCAGCACACCGATCATCTTCTCGGCCATTTGTGGGTCGGCCACTCCGAGTGCCAGGTGTTGGGCCGTGGCAGGGTTGGTCATCGGGCCGAGAAAATTGAATACCGTCGGAATCCCGAGTTCCGATCGCACAGGGCCGGCGTGCCGCATGGCCGGGTGGTAGTTCCGGGCGAAAAAGAAACCGAACCCCTCTTGTTCGATAATTTGCACCGTCATGGCCGGCTCGAGGTCTATGACCATGCCAAGGGCTTCGAGAACATCAGCTGATCCGCACTTCGAAGAAGCCGACCGATTACCGTGCTTGGCCACCGTGCAGCCCGCTCCTGCCGCAATAAACGATGCCGTGGTCGAAATATTGAACGTCCCGAATCCATCTCCGCCGGTGCCAACGATGTCGAGCACCGGGCGGTCTATCGTCACGCGAATGGAGGCTTCGCGCATCGCCTCGACCAGACCCGTTAGCTCGTCGGTCGTTTCACCCTTTATCCGGATGGCGACGATGAATGCCGCAATCTGAGCGGGGGTCGCCCTGCCCGACATGATCTCGGTCATCGCTCCATGGGCCTGATCTCTCGTCAGGTCGGCGCCCTCTGAAAGCGGTTTGAGCGTGCTTGACCACTGCATAACATCGATCTCCGGGCTACTTGGATGTTGCGCGCATCGTAGTCGCCGGACCCGCACTTGCGGACTGACTCCCGGCTGGCGCACCAAGGAGACCGGTGAGGGTCAAGCCAGCCGCGCCGGCCCGTCCGGAACGATTTCCGACGCCATCGTCGGGTGATCCCACCCCGAACTCCCCATCGTTCGGTGGCCCCGAAGAGGGTGGCTCGGCGATGATCCAGAGTTGCGGTTGAATGGTCATCCGGGGTGACACCTTGTCGCCATATGGACCTCTGACGGAACTACCCCGGAAACGATTCGATCACAGTTTCGGTGTTCACCGGCAGTGGCACTACCATAGGACGGCAAGATCTCACGAATTACAGAAAGGAACTCGCCGCGGTGTCTGATACGACCCTGTACTTCTCATATACGGCGCTCATGTCGCCATATCGTCTCAGGGACGTAGCACCTGGAGCCGAGTTCCAGTTCATTGCCCACCTCCCTGAAACCAAACTTATCTTTCCGTTCGAACTCGAAGTTGGGGCCGGCGCTCTGCCATCGGTTCGTCCCGAGCCGGGGAACACGGTCTGGGGGGCGATGTTCGCGGTAAGCGATCAGGACCTCGAAGCGATCAGCGCAGCGGAACTCGAAGAGCTGCGGTCGATCACCTACGACTTCAAGGCGGTCGATCGCGAAGGCAAGCGTCACAGCGTCGTTACCCACGTCCATGCGGATAGCTCCGATCGCGTGGCCCATCCCTCGAAGAAGTACATGGGCCAGATCGTTCTGGGTGCCCGGCATTGGAAGCTGCCAACCGGCTGGATTGCCGGACTCGAAGAACACATGGACAACCCGGCGTAGTTGCCCTATCCGACCGCCCCGGCGGTCACCGATCCAACCTCTACCCCGCAACCGCGGGGTCGACGTAAAACCGTTTCCTCGCCCACAGCGCAACATATACAAGACCGACCAAGACCGGCACCTCGATGAGTGGACCAACCACACCGGCCAGCGCTTCACCCGACGTAACACCAAACACACCGATGGCTACCGCAATCGCTAGTTCAAAGTTGTTGCTCGCCGCGGTGAACGCAACGCTGGCGTTCTTCTCGTACGGCAGATGCAAACGCAGACCTAGTGCGAACGCCACGGTCCACATCAACCCGAAATAGGCGAGAAGCGGAAGGGCGATGCGCGCCACATCGAGAGGTTGAGCGGTGATGGTCTCGCCCTGGAGAGCGAAGAGGATCACGACGGTAAAGAGGAGCCCGTAGAGCGCCCAGGGGGCGAGTTTGGGAAGGAACCTTCCCTCATACCACTCAACGCCACGGCTACGTTCCCCCCAACGGCGGGTGAAATATCCACCTGCCAGCGGAATCCCCAGGAACACGAGGACGATCTTGGCAATTTCCCACATCGACACATTCAACGCGGCACTCTCAAGTCCCAGCCAGTTCGGTAAGAGCTCAAGGTAGAAGTAGCCCAATACCGAATACGCGACGACTTGAAAGACCGAGTTGAGTGCCACAAGCACCGCAGCGGCTTCTCGATCCCCGCACGCCAGATCGTTCCAGATAAGCACCATGGCGATACACCGGGCCAGCCCGATAATGATGAGCCCCGTCCGATACTGTGGCAGATCGGGCAGCATCAGCCACGCCAGCGAAAACATCAGGGCCGGACCAACCACCCAGTTGAGTATCAACGAAGTAGCTATCAGTTTCCTGTCGGTGGCGATCTCACCCATCTGCGAATAGCGGACCTTCGCCAGCACCGGATACATCATGACGAGCAGTCCCACCGCAATCGGCAACGAAACTGATCCGATCTTGACGGTGTCGAGCCAGTCGTTGAGATCAGGAAAGACCCTGCCCAGACCAAGTCCGAGGATCATCGCCACGATGATCCAGACCGGCAGGAAACGATCAACGACTGACAATCGGGCGAGTGCCGGTTCGGTCACGGTCGGTTGGCTCCCGGTCACGACTGGACCCCGATCGGCTGGCTCCCGTACCCATTCATGTTCGGTCAGTCATTTTAGGTCCTGGCTATTGGATCTCACGGCGGCTCCGGTTGGAGACAACCCGATCCCGATTACTGTCAATCTACGGGCCTCATACGACGCCCGTGAACGGTTCAGGTGGCGAAATGGATAATCGCCTGGCATCAGTCGTAGAGTTGACGGTACTCGCCCTCCAGTCCAAGGATCGATCACGCAATGTTCCGAACGTTACAGTGGCATGCTCTCATGCTCGGCTTTGGGGCGGCCGCCGTGATCGCCTCGCTCGCTGCAACGCTTACGTGGGCAGCCACAGCTGCCTTGGGCCGAAACTCCGTTACCGGCGCGGTGGTGTTCGGAGTTCTGGTCGGACTGGTCGGAGCCGGCTACGTTGGCGGCAGGCTTTCGATGCGAAAGATATTCCACGGCACACTGGCCGCCTTGGCCTTTGGATTCGGAGTGACGATTGCCTCAATGGCCGGAGGGAGTCCCGCCCCGCCCGTCCAGCAGGCTTGGTTTCTGTTCCTCGCCGCCGGACTTGGTGCCACAGGCGCCTACCTGGCCAGCCGGTCCAAGTAGAAGTGCGTTAACGGCGAGATCCCGCCCATCGGGCGGGATCCCACAAGTTTGAGTTCGCCTATAAGCCGGATTCTGTCTCCTGTTTCTTTCGAGCGAAGCTCGATCAAAACAGGCAGCGACCATCTATCTGGGATTGCCGTTACCGGTCAACCTCGTGCGGCCTACCCGAGACGTTCACCTCAAACGAGGATCGACGGGCCGTCATAGTCTCTGCATGGCCTTGCTCCGGGCGGGGTTTACCAGCCGTGCCGGTCACCCGACACGCTGGTGGTCTCTTACACCACCGTTTCACCCTTACCGTGCCTTGCGGCGTTGGCGGTTTACTTTCTGTTGCACTTTCCATCGGCTCGCGCCGCCTGGGGGTTACCCAGCGCCCTTGCCCTGTGGAGTCCGGACTTTCCTCCAGGATTTCTCCCGGCGGTCGCCCGGCGAACTCACGGTAACGATAACCCGCTTTGACCACCAATGAGGTCGGTCTGACTTTGGTAGGACGACCACGAGTACCAGAAGCCGTCGGGGTTATGGCCATGGTTCGTCTCAAGCACTCCCCTGCCAGTGCCACATTGGCCGGAGGCATCGGCTAGGCGCTATTCGGCGTCGAGGATTTCAATGAGCCTCATGGCTCGCTCGTCGAACAAACTTCCTCCTGCCCACAGTCCAAGTGCCAGGACTCCCCCGCCGTAGATGACTGCCACGAGGGCAGCCAACGTTACGCCTCCCACTCCCCCGATCGCCCAGCCGACCAGTAGGCCCACGGCCATCGGAAGGAGGGCAAGCCCGGTCACGAAGAACCCACCCAGGCCGAAAAGCATGACGCGGAACTGCCCGGCCGTTCGAGTCGCAAACAGATTCTCTTCGGGCAATTGATATGCCGCATAAACGGCTACCACTGCCCCCACACCGACAAACAGGCCCGACGTAGCCATCGCCGTCAGGAATCCCGCTCCCAAATAGGAGATGCTTCGACCTGACCATGCCAGCAGCCCGGTCACGACCAGCAATACCGGAGTGGCAGCCAACAAATAGGCGACAATCTTCCCGGCCAGCACCTGTCTTCCCCGGACACCGGAGAGAACGTACATCCAGAAGCTGCCGCCATCGAGACCAAAGGTATTGAACATGAGCGGGGCAAGGAGAGCGAACGAGACGGCTGAAACGGTCATCGGTGCCCATGACCCCAACTGGCCGGTAAGCGCTGAGTACGCGAGTCCGACGATAATGATGACGCTGGCGAGCAACTGACCCTTGACCCGGAGATCACGACGCAGATATTTGAGCTCCTTGGCGGTTACCGCCCCGACCGGGCCGCTCATGAGCCGACTCGAACCGAACCCGAGGCCGGTCGACTTAAGACGCTGGACCGGCGTGGTGTCACCGGTTTGGATACTCAGGCGGCCAAGCGCCCAACCAAACCCCGACACCATACCCGCCGACAAGGCCAGGCCGAGTGACAGCACCCCGATTGAAGAAATCCAGTCACCTTCCATCAGGCTCGCCCCGACCCCGCCGAGCGCCCCAAACGGGTTCCACCGAACCACCCTGGACACCCACCCGAAATCAGGATTAGCGCTATCCACGAAGGTGACTGGCACGAGGCTTGGCAGAACGAGCAGCATGAGCGCCGCCAGTGATACGATTTCTCGACCTCGCCGCCATCGCAGCATGTCGCTCAGGAATGTCGTCAGAAATCTCGCTTCAAGCAGGCACAACGCCCACACCAGGACCGCCGCCACCCATGCGCCAGCGGCCGCCCAGCCCCATCCGAGCGCATCTGTCTGACCGGCTGCCACACCTCCCACCAGGAGCAAGGTGAACGCCGACCCCGGACTGATCATGCCTGCCACGGTCAACCCGGCGGCCATCTGATGGCGGGTTAGGGGGTAATTCTCGAACGACCTCGGCTCGAGCGTCTGATCGATGGAGGCCATCACGATCGGTCCGACGATCCAGATGAGCGCCACCGCCGAATAGATGATCCCCACGACGACGGGATCACCGTCGACCCTCTCGATGACGAAACGAACCAACCAGGCGAAACCGACCCCGAACCCCCCGATCATGACGATCGCCAGCACGGCCAGAACGGGCCATTTGCCAGATCGAGCAATGTTGAAGAGGGTCCTTAGCTTGAGTCGGGCAAAGACCCCAACCATGACAGCTCTCCATCTGCAAGCACGGCCCCGCCGACCATTTCTACGAACACATCCTGCAGCCTCCGGCCACCCGTCACGGATTCAAGGGACCCGGCCGCCAGCACCGCACCCTGGTTGATGATGACCAGGCTGCTGCACAGGCGCTCGACGACATCCATGGCGTGATCCGAGAACACGACCGTTCCGCCCCCTGCCGCGTAGCGGCCGAGAATCGCCTCGACCACCTGACGGGACACCGGATCGACCCCCGCGAACGGTTCATCGAGGAAGATCACGAGCGGACGATGGAGTAAGGCGGCCGCGATGGCGAGCTTTTTGGTCATTCCGAGGCTGTAGTCGGCTACCAGAGTCGTGGCATCGTCGGCCAGGCCAAGAACACCCAACAGCTCAGCAGCCCTGGCCCTCACTGCCGGCTCCTCCAAGCCGCGCAGCTGCCCTGAGAAATGAAGCAACTCGACACCCGTCAGTTTCTGGAAGAGGCGAGGCTGGTCAGGCACCAACCCGATGACGGCTTTGGCCGCCACCGGATCGAGCCACACGTCATGGCCCGCCACGGAAACGGACCCACTGTCAGGGCGGAGCAGGCCGGT
>JAENVV010000285.1 GCA_016650365.1 Acidimicrobiia bacterium | reverse complement strand
TACATATACGGGGTGTGGGCTTCGAACTCCGCTGCGCACGTATCAACCGTCTTGTACGTGGGTCGGACTCCGAACTCATGACGAAGCTCCCGCACGAAGTCCTCGTCACGACCCCACAGATACGCCAACTGGTGATCTGAGAAGCCCGCCCGCTTCGCCTCACGAAGGATCGCAATGACCTCTGGATTCCGGGCAGCTCCCAGCAAGCCGGCCGCCTCGACCTCGTTGCGGATCTCATAGATCTCCACCATTTGATCGACGAACCACGGGTCGTAGCCCGATAGCTCCGATACTCGCTCAACGCTAAATCCCCGACGAATAGCCTCACCAACGTAGAACACCCGTGACGGCGTAGGTATCGCCAACCGATCGGCGACCTCGTCGTCGGTCATTGTCCGATAATCAACCTCGCGAGGGTCAGCATTCAGCCCCCGGCGACCGATCTCAAGGCTGCGCAGGACTTTCTGCAGCGCTTCGGGAAACGTCCGACCAATCGACATCGCTTCGCCAACAGATTGCATAGACGTCCCCAACGTATTCGAGGCACTTGGGAACTTGGCGAAGTCGAATCTCGGCGCTTTGACTACGACGTAGTCGAGGGCCGGCTCGAAGGCGGCCGGAGTACGTTGCGTAATGTCATTGGCGATCTCTGGGAGCGTGAAGCCGACCGCCAGCAGGGCAGCAATCTTGGCAATCGGAAAGCCGGTCGCCTTTGACGCCAGCGCCGAAGAGCGACTCACCCGGGGATTCATTTCGATCACGAGCCGCTGGCCGGTTGCCGGGTCGACGGCAAACTGTACGTTTGATCCGCCGGTCTCGACGCCGATGGCCTCAAGGCACCGAATCGCCTCGTCGCGCATGTCCTGGTACTCGCGGTCGGACAGAGTCTGAATGGGAGCAACGGTGATCGAGTCACCCGTGTGCACGCCCATCGGGTCGAGGTTCTCGATTGAGCAAACGATGACCGCGTTGTTGGCCCGGTCACGCATCACTTCCAGTTCGAATTCTTTCCAACCCACCACCGACTGTTCTACGAGGATCTCACCAACCGGTGAGTACTCGAGGCCATAGCCGGCCTTTTTGATAAACTCAGCCTCGTCATGAGCAATGCCGGTACCGCCCCCACCCAGGATGTACGACGGCCGGATCATGATTGGATATCCGATCTCCGTTGCGGCACTCATCGCTTCGGCCATTGAACGGGCATAGACGGCCCTTGGGGTGGCGATCCCGACCTCTTCCATGGTCTTTTTGAACAGGCCCCGGTCTTCGGCCCGTTCGATGGCATCAATCCCCGCACCGATCAATTCGACACCGTATTTTTCAAAAGCTCCTCGCGCCGCCAACTCGGTCGTCACGTTCAGCGCGGTCTGGCCGCCGAGGGTCGGCAGACAGGCGTCGGGGCGTTCCTTCTCCAGAATGGCCTCGACTACGTCGGCGGTGATCGGTTCGATATACGTCGCGTCGGCAAACTCGGGATCGGTCATGATGGTGGCGGGATTGGAATTCACAAGGATCACCCGGTACCCGTGGGAGCGCAGGACCTTGGCCGCCTGGGTGCCCGAGTAATCGAATTCACACGCCTGACCGATGACGATGGGGCCAGATCCGATGAGCAAGATCGAGGAAATGTCGGTTCGCTTCCCCATCAGATCCCCATCAGCTCAACGAAGTCATCAAAGACCCTGACGGCGTCGTGAGGGCCGGGTGCGGCCTCAGGGTGATATTGCACAGAGAAGGCGGGGACGTCCAAACACCGCAAGCCTTCGAGGGTTCCGTCGTTGAGGTTCTGATGGGAGGCAACCACGGCTCCGAAATCGGACGCCATCGATCGGGGAAGCAGGTGCGGACCCGCCAACTCGCCCGGGGTCATCGACACCGGGTCCTCGGTGGTCATCGACCAGGGATCAACCGCGAACCCGTGGTTCTGGCTCGTGATCTCGACCCCGTGATCGGAAAGCCGCATCACCGGGTGATTTCCCCCATGGTGGCCGAACGGCAACTTGTACGTGCGACCACCAAGCGCCAGACCCAGCAGTTGATGACCGAGACAGATACCGAAGATCGGGACCTTTCCGAGCAGGGATTGAATGGTGGAGATCGGGCCTGTCAACGGTTCCGGGTCCCCGGGGCCGTTGGACAGAAAAACCCCGGCGGGACCGAGCGCCATGATCTCGTCGGCCGAAGTCCCGATCGGAACAACCGTGACGTCAAATCCCCGAGAGGCGAGATTCGCCAGGATGTCACGTTTCAGTCCAAGATCGAGCGCCACCACACGGCCCCGCGAAGGCGTGGTCGCCTCCACCGAGTATTGAGCAATGGTTGATACGCCGGCTGCCAGGTTCTGACCGCTCATCGTGGGAGCGTTTTGGGCTGCTTCGTGCAATTCGGATTCCGTTACCCCGGCTCCCATCGCAATAGCCTGGGCACCTTTTTCGCGAATGTGACGGGTCAGTCGGCGAGTGTCTACGTCGGCGAGCGCCACCACCTCCTTGGTCGCCAGATATTCAGCCAGGCTCCCGGTCGACCGCCAGTTGGACTCGCGCCGTGACAGCGACCGAACGACCACACCGGAAGCGAACACACGGTCGGACTGGTCATCGAGCGCGGTCGTTCCATAGTTGCCGATGTGGGATGCGGTCATAACAACCACCTGACCGGCGTATGACGGATCAGAGAAGATTTCCTGGTAGCCGGCCATCGCCGTGTTGAATACGACTTCACCGGTCGTGAGGCCGTCTACCCCGACCGACCTACCCCTGAACACGGTTCCGTCTGCGGTGACTGCCAGTGCTTCACTCATTCGGACGCCCCCTCTTTGTGCTCGAAGGTCACCTGGCCCCCCAGAAGCGTCGCTCGAACCCGGCCGGTTATCTCTGTCCCGATCCAGGGTGAGTTGGCAGATTTCGAAACGAACGTCCCGGGAGTCCATGACTGACTCGGGTCAAAGACCGTGATGTCCGCTACCGATCCGACCGCGAGTGGTCCGGTCTCCAATCCGAGTAGCCGACCGGGGGCAATCGACATCCGCTCAAAGAACGTCACGGCCGGAAGCCCAACCGACGTATTGACCGCCGCGGCCGCCGTCTCGAGTCCGATGACGCCACGTGGGGCCTCCTCAAAGGGGACGTCCTTTTCATGAGCTGAATGGGGAGCGTGGTCGGTGGCAACGCAGTCGATCATTCCATCTTCCAGACCGGCCCGAAGCGCAGCAACGTCAGCTTTCGTTCGCAATGGCGGATACATCTTCGCCACCGGATTCATGGTTTCGACCAGTCGATCGGTGAACTCAAGATGATGAGGGGCAACTTCGGCCGTTACCGGAAGGCCCGCCTCTTTCGCCCGTCTGATGACATCGAGTGTCTGTCGGGCAGATACGTGCTGCACGTGATACCGACAACCGGTTAGTTCGACAAGGCGGATATCGCGTTCGACAATGATCGTCTCGGCCATCGACGGCAGGCCAATCATGCCAAGGCGCGACGAGACCGCACCTTCGTGCATATGTCCCCGCCCGGCCAGGCCGGGATCCTCGGCATGCTGAGCCACGATTCCGCCAAGTTCGGCGATATAGTCCATCGCTCTGCGGAGCAGGCCCGAGTCGGCGACCGTATCCCCATCGTCGGTGAAAATGCGAACTCCGGCAGCCCAGAGGTCATCGAGGTGGGCCAGCTTAGCCCCTGCCCTGCCGAGACTGATGGCCCCCGACGGGATGACTCTTACGAGACCGGTCTCAGCCCCGCGGTCAAAGACGTAGCGGGCTATCTGACCAGAATCGATAGGCGGTTCCGTGTTCGGCATGGCCACCACGGTCGTGAACCCTCCGGCGGCGGCCGCCTTGGACCCCGACGCGATGTCTTCTTTCCATTCCTGGCCTGGTTCTCTGAGATGGACATGGAGGTCAACCAACCCCGGGCCAACCCAAGCACCGGAACAGTCGATCACCTGATCTTGGGGCCCTACGTCAACGGATCCGATTGCCACCACTCGTTCTGCATCGACCGCCACGTCCGCAATTCGCTGTTCGGTGCCGACGACCGTTCCACCCTTCAGAACGATCATGTCTTCTCCGATCCGCTGAGCTGGTCGAGGAGAACGGCCATACGAACCGCCACACCGTTGGCCACTTGCTTGGTAACGAGGGATCTGGGTCCGTCCGCGACGGCCGGGTCAATCTCGACGCCGCGGTTCATCGGTCCGGGGTGCAGCACCATGGTGTGTTCTGGCAGTCGATCGGCCCGACGCCGGGTGAGGCCAAACCGGTTGACATATTCGCCAATCGAGGGAAAGACGTCACCACCTCCCCGCTCCTGCTGGATACGCAACATATACACAACATCGAGGTCGTCGATGGCGCCATCAAAATCACAGGTCGTTTCAACCGGCCAACCCTCCACGTCAAACGGCAACAGTGTGCGCGGAGCAATGAACCGCACCGAGGCGCCCATCGTGGCCATCGCTTGAGCCGTGGAGCGAGCCACCCGACTGTGCCGGATATCGCCCACGATAGCGACCCGCAACCCGTCTACTTTGCCGAAATGCTGGCGGACGGTCAGACAGTCGAGGAGGGCCTGGGTGGGATGCTGGTGGGCGCCGTCGCCGGCGTTTATCACCGGGAGACCGGTCCATTCGGCAACCCGCCAGGGCGCCCCGGTGGATGCATGGCGGACAACAAAGAGGTCAGGGCCCATCGATCCGACGGTCAACGCTGTGTCTTTCAAGGACTCGCCTTTCGAAACCGACGATCCGGACGGGGAGAAGGTCATCGTGTCAGCCGAAAGCGCCTTGGCGGCCCGCTCGAACGACATCCGGGTCCGGGTTGAGACCTCATAGAACAGCATGCCGATCGTGCGACCTTGTAACGCCGGTACTTTGGGAACCGGACGGTCCAAAACCTCCACAAACCCATCAGCGAGATCAAGTAACCGGGAAATTTCGGCGGCCGGGAGGCCTTCAATCGTCAATAGGCTCACCCTTGGACCTCCTGGCTTGAGACTTCAACCCGAACCGAATCAGATCCGTCAACTTCCTCGACATCGACAACCACCTGCTCGGCCCCAGAGGTAGGTAGGTTCTTGCCGACGAAGTCGGCCCGAATCGGGAACTGCCGGTGGCCACGATCGACGAGAACGGCCAGTTGCACGGCAGCCGGTCGCCCAAAAGCGTTGACGGCATCAAGGGCTGCTCGAATGGTTCGCCCCGTGTAAAGGACATCATCGACCAGCACCACGGTTCGACCGGTGACATCGACCGGCACCGAACTCCCGTGCAGTTTCGGGGTGGGCCGTGAAGAAATGTCATCACGGTGCATGGAGATGTCGAGCGCTCCTACGGGAGGACTCGTACCTTCAATCTCTTCGAGCACCATTGCTATACGGTTGGCAAGGGGTACGCCCCGGCGCGGGATGCCAAGAAGAACGAGGTTTTCGATGCCATGGTTCCGCTCGGCAATCTCATGAGCGATGCGGCGGATGGCTCGACCGAGGTCGTCGGCGTTGATGACTTCCGGCATCTAGTTCACCCGCCAGGAAGCTGGGCGGGGCGGCAACGCCGTGACATGGTTGGACATCTCATCTCCCTTGTCAGCCTCACAGGACTGTCGTTAAAGGTCGAAGGCGACTCTACCACGTGGCCCGCCACGGAAAACTCAGCTGCCGGGCAGGACTCCCCCGTCCGGAAGCCAACTAGATGACGATCGACAATCCTTCGAACGCCGCCCTGAGGTTCACTCCCGACTGTCGGGCCCGTTCGACGATTTCGTCGACTCCCTCGTCGGTCCGGTCAGGATCGTGACTCATGAGTAAGAGCTCGCCGACCCCGGCTGATCTGGCCGCATCTACTGCCATCTGCCAGGTGGAGTGACCCCACCCCGTGTGCTCGAGCTCGTATTCTTGGGGTGTGTATTGGGCGTCATGAATGAGGACGTCCACCCCGCGGGCTAATTCATCAAGCCGATCGTCAAGATGACTCGACACTCCCCGCTCGTTATCGGTCGCGAAGACCACAGATCGCTCAGGCCCCCTCAGGCGAAAGGCCGCCACCCCCTGCGGATGTTCCAACTGCTCTGGTTGGATCTCAATACCTGCGATAGAGAACCCGTCCCCGTTCAGGGCCATGAAGTGCTGAGTCGACGGTACCTCTGCCAGTGATATCGGGAACCAGGGCGGGGCGAGGATGCGGTGGATCACCTCATTGACCGCCATACCTTCATATGGGTATCCATAGAACGTGAACGTGTTCCTCGGGTCATACAGCGGCTTGAAGAACGGCAGTCCAATGATGTGATCGAGGTGATAGTGGGTAAACAGCACATGAAAGTCCCAGCCATCATCCCCGGGGTCTGGCAAACTCTTTTGAAACTGATGAATTCCGGTCCCGGCGTCAATGACGATGTGCGAGCGTCCGCCCCCATCAACACTTATGCAGGGTGTATGGCCGCCATACCTGGTGGTATCAGCACCACCAACGGGCATCGACCCCCGAACCCCCCAAAAATGAAGATGACGCGACACAGCTTTCTCCCTCGGGCCGAAACGCTAGTAGAAACGGGGTGAGAATGCTTGGTAGTGTGCTTACCGCCAGGGCGCACGAAAACGTCGTTTGTTTGGGAGGCTAAGAGCTGCGACATGAAGTATGTGACCATTAGACCACCCCGTTTACGCACCATCGAAGACGGCGAAGCTCGTCATGCCACCTGGACCGAGCTTTTCTACGACCTGGTCTTCGTCGTGGCGGTCGCCGCCCTTGGTGGGCGACTGCTGGCAAATACCTCCTGGGGAGGCTTTGGAGTCTTCATCGGCTTCTTTGCCCCGATCTGGTGGGCGTGGGCCTCCTACACCTTCTATGCCGATCGGTTCGACACCGACGACTTCGGCCAACGGGTTCTGGCCGTCGCCCAGATGATCACCATCGCGTTGATGGCCGGTTCAATTTCGGGAAATACTGCTGACTCGTCGGTGGCCTTCGCCGCATCGTACGTTGTGACCAGACTCATCCTCGTCATCATGTACGCCAGGGCGCGTAAACATGTCCCCATCACGCGCCAACTGCTGACCGGATACCTCAAGGGGTTCAGCGCCGAGGTCGTCATCTGGACGATCTCCATCTTCACGCCAACTCCCGCCCGCTATTGGTTGTGGACGATTGGTCTGATCGTGTCGGTCGCCACACCGTTTGCCATGCGCAAAATTCAGGCGAAGGTGCCCCTTGACGTCGAGCATCTGCCCGAACGGTTCGGCCTCTTCACCATTCTGGTCCTCGGCGAGTCGATGGCGGCGACGGTGATCGCCATCTCGCAATCGACATGGTCGTTTGAGCTGGTGGTCAACTCGGCCCTGGCCGTATCGATCGCGGCCGGATTGTGGTGGATGTACTTCGACAATATGGAGGGATCCGTCGTTCGGCGGACCGGAGAACGACCGAAAGCCTGGAAACCCACTGCCTGGATCTACGCACATATGCCACTTGGCGCCTCCCTGGTGATTGTGGCGGTCGGGCTTGAACAGGCGGTTGCTAAACACCTTGACCACGGGGAGTTCTGGCTCACGTCCGGAGGCATGGCAGGCGCTCTCGGGTTCATGGCTTTAATCAATCTGGCCAACGAAAAGGACGGAAAAAGAGGCGTCAACACCCGGCGCGCCATCCGCAGGATCCTGGGGGCCGGGCTGGTCCTGGCGGCAGGCCTCATCGCGCAGCTGGTCGGGCCGCCTCACGCCACGGTATGGCTCATCGTTCTGTTGGCAGTGGCCGTTCTCGAAGTAGCCAGCGACTTGATCATTATCGCTCAAGCAGATTGAGTATCAGCCAGTTTCGCCAGTACCCCGTTGACGAACCCGCCAGATTTCTCGGTGGAATACAACTTTGCCAGACGGACCGCCTCCGATAGCACAACCGGTGCAGGCGTCTCAGGTTCGTAGACCAGCTCGAACGTTGCCATCCTCAAAATGGCTCTATCAACCGCCGGCATCCGTTCGGTACGCCATCCCTCGGCGACTTCATTGATCCGTTCATCGAGTTCCGGCAAGTGTTCGGTGACTCCGCGCACGAGGCGGGCCGCCTTATCCACCAGGTCGGACGGTACTGGCTCGCCGCTGAGATCGATGGCATACAGAGCGGTGAGCGCCGCGTCGCGAGGCTCAATCACACGCGCGTCATGTATTCACCGGTTCGAGTGTCAACCTTGATGACATCACCGGTTTCAATGAAGAGGGGTACGTTGACGGTTCGACCGGTTTGAACGGTGACCGGCTTGGTTGCTCCCGAAACCCGGTCGCCTTTGACACCGGGTTCGGCGAACGTCACTTCTAGTTCCACCGACGCAGGCAATTCGACGCCAATCGGGTGACCCTCGTAGATCGGCAGTACGACAACGGCTCCGTCAACGAGATACGTGCCGGCATCACCGACCTCATCGGTCGACACGGCGAACTGCGAGAACTCTTCAAGATCCATGAAGTGAAACCCGAGGTCATCCTGATAGAGGAACTGATGCTCCTTGCGGTCGATCACCGCCCGATCGACATCTTCTCCCGCTCGAAATGTCCGATCGATGACCGCACCGGTCTCGGCGTTCTTAAGCTTCAGGCGAACAAACGCCTTACCTTTTCCAGGCTTGACGTGCTGATATTCGATGATGGTGAACAGCCCATTTTCGATGCTGATAGCCATTCCTGGCTTGACGTCATTTGTCGAAATCATTGGGGTCTCCGTTCTCCAGCAGCATCCTAGGCCAGTCCAATGGCGGCTAAACCCAGCGCGAGGTCGTCGGCGGTCACATGAACGATCTGCGGAACGCCTACCTCAGCGAGAAGAACCATCTGGAGGCCGGCGAAATCTCGTTTCTTGTCGAGCCACACCAGATGCTCGACCGCCTTCAGATCCGCCTCGGCGACGATAGGTAACCCGAGCGAAGCCAGGGTCGCTTTGACCGGAAAGACAAACCCGAACTTGTCCCTGGACAACTCGGCAGCGGCCACCATTCCGATCGAGACCGCTTCCCCATGGCTGATCCCCTGGACGATCTCTACCGCATGACCGATCGTGTGCCCGAAATTGAGGATCATGCGACGACCGGTCTCCGTGAAATCCTCACTGACGACGTCGGCTTTGACGGCGATCGATCGTCGAACAATCTCCTCCGTAGGTGGATCCTCGGGCGAGTCGACAAACAACTGCACCAAATCTGGATCTGCGATGAAGCCGGTTTTGATCGCCTCCGCCCACCCTTCCCGCTTAATCATCAGTGGCAACGCATCGAGCACATCGGTATCGACGACCACCTTGGCCGGATGAGCGAAGGCTCCCACGAGGTTCTTGCCAGCCAGGTTGATGCCGGTCTTTCCGCCGATGGCAGCATCGACCGCCGCCAGCATCGTGGTCGGAACGTAGACGGCTTCGATCCCGCGCAGCCAGGTGGCGGCCACGAAACCGGCCACGTCGGTGAGGGCACCGCCCCCGACCCCGACGATCGCGTCGTGGCGGCCCACTCCCAGCCCCGCCAACGACTCGTAGAGTTCGGCCACGACCTCCCACCGCTTGGCTTCGTCGCGGTCGGGTAGCTCAAGGATGGTGTGTGGCTCATCCAAACTGGCGGCGACCCGCTCGGCGATAGCCCGGGGAATCCCTGGCTGGGTCAGGATGACTGCCTGCTGACGCCCCGACCGAACCGGCAGCACTGGTTCATCGACGAGGGCCGGACCCACCAGAATCTCGGTGGCGACCCGACCGTTGGCTGTTACCTCGAATTTCGACACGCTCGCCTCTCCTGCCCGCCTAAAACCGGCGCAGCCGTTCCTTGTAACTAGAGACCGCGTTTTGAAAATCACCGACCGTGTCGCCACCAAACTGTCGCTGTAGCTCCTGGGCAAGCACCACGGCCACCATTTGTTCGGCAACCACACCCGCCGCAGGCACTGCGCAGACATCACTTCGTTCGCGGAACGCCACATCGGCCTCTTTGGTTTCGACATCTACGGTGTCCAGGGGGCGCATAACGGTCGAGATAGGCTTCATCGCCGCCCGAACCCGGAGTGGCTGACCCGTCGACATGCCGCCTTCGGTGCCGCCCGCCCGATCAGTCTTACGAATGAATTCTCCGTCTTCCAGGTAGATCTCGTCGTGGGCTGCCGACCCTCGTCGCCGGGCCGATTCGAATCCATCGCCTACCTCGACACCCTTGATTGCCTGTATCGACATCAGCGCATAAGCCAGGCGGGCGTCGAGTCGCCGATCCCAATGGGTGTGAGATCCCACTCCGGCCGGCAGGCCGTGGACCACGACTTCCACCACACCGCCGAGGGTATCGCGGTCGGCCTTGGCCGCCTCGATCTCGCTGACCATCCGGTCCTCACCGCTAAGGGCGCGGACCGGAGAGGCGTCAATGGCTGCCAGGTCGGCCGGCATCGGTAGGACTCCATCATCAGACTTGGCCATGCCGATCTCGACCACATGTGACAAGACCGCCACCCCGATCGAGGCGAGAATCTGCTTGGCCACATAGCCGACCACGGTCCGGGCGGCCGTCTCACGTGCCGAGGCGCGTTCGAGAATGTTACGGGCGTCGTGGGTGTCGTACTTCTGCATGCCAACCAGGTCAGCATGCCCTGGCCGGGGCGTGGTGAGCGTCCGGTCGGTTTGGCCGGGGTCTGGCGACATTTCAGCCTCCCAACGTGGCCATTCGGTATTGCGGATGATCACCGCGATGGGACTTCCCAGGGTGATTCCGTGCCGCACTCCGCCCATGATCTCGACAACGTCCTTTTCGAGTTTCATGCGGTTACCGCGTCCATACCCGAGGCGACGCCTCGCCAGTTCCTCGCTCAGTTCTTCACGAAGAAAGGGCAGGCTGGCCGGGGCCCCTTCGATGGTGGCCACCAGGCCCGGTCCGTGGGACTCACCCGCGGTCAGGAACCTCAGCATGACAGAAATCTCGACATAGAGACGTAGGGTACACGAGATCCCTATCCGGCCGGGCAGGCCGGATCACTTGAGGATCTCTTGGCCTTCCACCACCTCGAAGGCGTTATCCCCAAAAAGGAACACGGCCCGACCGAGGGTTCCGGCCGCCTCATCGGGCGGCGTGATCGAGATCACTTTGTACGAACCGGCGAACGTGTCGCCGACCCCGACCACGTGAGTGGTCCCGTTGAGTTCGACCTCAACGGTCATCGAACCATCGGTGTCAACCGTAATGTTGTTGACCTTGAATGTGATGCCGTTGCGACCGCCCGTGCCAGGGCCAAACGAGGCCGTCCCATCGTCGAGGATTAGCGGTCGGAACGGGTCGCGAGGCTGAGACGTCTGGAGATTCGAAGCCACCACATCCCCGGCAACGAGGTTGGCAAGGTTGCCGACCGGGGCAGACTGAGGAGCGG